>JALYZW010000015.1 GCA_030945725.1 Verrucomicrobiota bacterium
TCCATCGCCGTGCCGTACTTCGCGGTCAGCATGTCGACGTCCTGCTGGGTGAAAAACAAATGGCTGAAATCGAGCAGCTCGAGGTACGTGCGCAGGAATTTCTTCGAGACCTCGTCGTTGAGCGGTTGGTGTGTGTAGTGGCCCTCTTCCAGCAGGCGACCAACCGACACCGCCACGTTCTCCAGGTCGGATTTTGCGTAAGTCGGCTGCGCCGTGACGAACGGTAGAAGGACGGCGATGGAAGCAAGCGACCGACGGGACAGGTGATTCATTCGAGGGATAAAAGGTTTGCCAAAATCGCAGAATTTACGTCCGCCGCAAGGTAACTGGCCCTCGCGCTCAAGTTGTAGCGTTCTGAGACAATGCCCGCGCCGAAACATTCAAATTGCCTCCGCGCGAGCGCCGTCTCTGCTGCACGTTTCATTCCTTATTCGGGCTAAAATACATTGCCATGCATTCAGTGTAACTTCGCTAGCGGGAGGCAAACGGACGCACCATGAAATACACCACTTTCTGCGGCGGCATTTTTGAGACGAACTGCTACGTCATCGAGGCGCCGGGCGGTCCCATCCTCTTCGATGCGCCGGAAGGTGTTTGCGACTGGCTGGAAGGCCGCGGCATCGTTCCGAAGCTTCTGCTCCTGACGCACGGCCATTTCGACCATGTGCCTGACGTGGCGAAGGTGAAACGCCGCTTCGGTTGCGAAATCGGCTGCCATGCAGAGACGGTGCCGATGATTTCGGACCCGAATTTCTTCCGCGACTTCGGATTCCAACTGGAAATCGAGCCGGCGAAACCGGATTTCCTCATTTCCGAAACGCCAGCGCGGGAATTCCTTGGCCTCTCGATGGAAGTGCTGGAAGTGCCGGGTCATTGCCCGGGAAGTCTTTGCTTCTTTTCGCGCGAGGGCCATCTGCTCGTGGGCGGCGATGTCCTGTTCGCCGGCGGGGTGGGCCGCTGGGATCTACCCGGCGGCGATGGCGACCTTCTCTTTCGCGGGATTAAAGAGAAACTCTATCTCCTCGGCGACGATGTCGCGGTTCTGCCAGGGCACGGACCGGCCACGACGATTGGAACGGAGCGGACGACCAATCCCTTCGTGCACGAAGGGAATGCGTAGCTATTATTTCGCCGCGCTCAGGCAGAGAAACGAAAAGATCACGATGTCCTGGATCATGTGGATCGCGAACGCCCAAAAAATGCCACGCGTCTCGATCATGCTCTTGGCCCAGATCCATCCGGCGAATCCAGCCATGAGGACGCCGATCGGCCCTGACGGTTGGCCGTAAAAATGACCGAGGCCGAAGAAGACGGCCGTGACCAGCATCGCGCCCGCCGGGCTCATCACATCGCGGAGCAACGCTAGCGGCACGCAGCGGAATTGGAATTCTTCGCTGATCGCGTTCAGGGCCGCGCTCGCGAGAATGCATGGGAGGAACTGAAGTAACTGCGCGCTCGCGCGGAAATTCGGCTTCAGGGTGAAAAACAAGAAGAGCGGCAGCGCGATTCCGAACACGACGAGCAAGGCCGGACCGAAAATCGTCCATCGAATCGACCGCCGAACGCCGAGGTACGGCATCGGGGCGGCCGGCGCGTTAAGTTCGCCTAGGCGTAGGAATAATTCCCGCCGACCAACCCCGCTTCCGACCAACGGAATGCACATCAGCAGCGCTCCCGCCAAGGTCGCGAAACGCGACACAAACAGCCGCACACACCAATCGTGCCCTTCTGTCCAGCTCTGTACCGCCGGGATGGCGGCGAACCACGGAGCCACGAGATTCCATCCGATCCGTAACGCGACCAGCGCGAAAACAAAGCGCGCGGCTGGACGCAGACGCTCGGATAACAGCAGCGCCACGCCGAAAGCGGCCACGATCGCCGATTGCGTCGCCGGCCACCAATCCGGCACGGCATGTCCCGAGGTCCGGCAAATGATGCCGATCAGCGGGCTCGCCAGCAGCATCGCGCTCCAGGAAGCAATGCTTCGAAGCGGATCGCGCCCCGGGTGCCGACCGTCTCGCATCACGCGGGTGCGGTTGCTTATTCGCTCGGCGCCGCGTCTTTTGCCAGACGGTGAGCGAGACTTTCCAAGCCCGGGATCTCTGCGACGAGACTGCGCAAGGAGGTCATCGCCGCCGGGATAAACTCAAGAAACGCCCGGTTCCCTTTCACTAGACCGAGAAATCCGTATGCCCCGAGCGCCTGCATCAATCTCTGCATCGCGCAGAGGCGAAACACCTCGCGGAAATCGGCAGCGATCGGCGAACCAGCGCGCCGTCTCGCATCCTCGTAGTACTCGAGCAGCTCAAGACACTCGTCGCGCGTAAGCGAAATGTACGGATCGTAAAGAAGCGAAGCGACATCGTACTCGGCAAGTCCGGGACGCATTCCCTGGAAATCGATCAGGTGCGCTTTTGCATCGCGCATGATGATATTTTGCGACTGAAAATCGCGATGCACCAGGACGCGCGGCCGGTCTCCGAGGCGCTCGGCGATTTCCGCGAGGTGAGGCAACTTTTCAAGCGCCGCTCGCTCTATTTCTTCGACCCCGAAGACGCGGCCGAGGCAATTCTCGAAAAAGTAACTCTGCTCCCAGCGATAAAGTTTGGCATCGAATTCGGCCGGCAAATTCTCCGCGATTTTACCCGCATCCGATGAAGGCACCTGATGCAGTTTCGCGATTTCATCGAGCGCTGATTCGTAGAAGGCGCGGCGGACCAGCCAGCTTTCATTTCGATGACTCCAGAGATCCGCTTTCCCGAGATCTTCGATCCAAATCAGGCCTTCTTCGGCGTCGTGAAAATAGATTTTCGGCGCGCGGACTTGGTGCGCCGCGAGAAACTCAGCGATCGCGACGTAATGCCTGTTTTCTTCGCGCTCGAGGTTGTACTTCACCAGGATCAGCGTTTGATCCGGCCCGGAGCGGACGCGGTAAAACTTTCGATCCGATCCGCCTTTCTCGATCGGCGTGATCTTGACCGTCGCCTCGTCCAGCCTCGGAAAATGCAGTCGCGTTCTGCGGAGAAGCAGATCGGTCTTGGAAGTTCTAGATATCGAGGTCACTGAGTTCGCCGGCCGCGGTGGAATGGGAGCGGACAATACAGTTCCGCAGGCGACTTCGGGAAGCGATTTGTGCGCCAGGCCAGACGATCGTGTCCTCGAGCTCCGCATCTTCACCTACGGACGCGCCGGACCCGATCGAGCAGCAACCGATCAGGCGCGCGCCTTTCGCGACGCTCGCATCCAGCGCGCAGCGCACCGGCCATTCGGCTTGGTTCACGTAATTTGGCTTCCAGTTTTCGGCGATGATCTGCCGGTGAACAGCGAGATATTCCGCGCGCGAGCCGATATTGAACCACCGCGCGTCGTTCAACACGATCCCACCGATCCGGCCTTTCGCCTGGATCCAATCCCGCAGGATCGGGACGAAGGAGACTTTTTCGCCGGCGGGAATTCGCCCAAAGATCTCCGGGTTCCAGATCGAGATGTTGGCGAAATCGTGCTGCCCGCGATGACCTAATTTGCCGCCGATATCGATCACGCGCCGGTTCTCGAGCGCGACGCCGGTCGCGAGCCCTGTGTCCCGCAAAGCGAGAGTGACGTCGTTCCCCTCGCGCACGTGCTCCTCGAGCAACGGACGCAGATCGACGTCAGTCAATATGTCGCCGCTGTAAACGATGAACGGCTCCGCACGCAATGCGCCCTCCGCGTTCTTGATTCCTCCGCCGGTTTCGAGCAACACCGGCTCGTGAATCAGCCTCATCGAGCGCGCGCGATATTCGCCGTGACTGAAAATCTCTTGGAACTCGCCCGGCAGTCGGTGCGTGTTGACCACAAAGTCTTTGACGCCGAGTTCGATCAGATGATCGAGCGCAAATGTGATCAACGGCTTCTGAAAAATCGGCACGAGTGGCTTCGGCAGCTGCTCGGTTAACGGCCGCAATCGCGTGCCGAGCCCTGCGCCGAGCACGAATGCCTGAGTGATCATGGGACAATCGCCTGATTTCGCCGCCCGGTCATCCCAAGCGGAGCGCCAGCGAAGTCGAGGGATCCCGCACCGGCATCGCCGATCAACTCACCGGGTCCCGCGTACGGATTGATCTTGGTAACAGTGTAACACTGCTGCGCCGTGGCGGCACGGTCGATAAGGCCACGGGGTCCCTCGGCTTCGCTCGGGATGACGGCCGCTCGGCTCACCGCCTTAAGTAGAGCGTATTCGAACCGAAATCGATGATGCCGTGGTGCCTGCTCAGGATTTCGGATCCGAGCAATCCGGCGACGGGCGGCTTCGCGTCGAGCATTCCTCCGTGGATCAAACCCTCGAGATTGATCACGCCGACTTCTTTGCTCTGCATGTCGACGGGGCCGATCGAAAACCGCGAGATGGTTGCAAGCTGCACGCCGCGTTGTTTTAGATTCACCCCGGCGGAACTGAACGGCGTCTTCCGCAACGGGATCCGCATTTGCCGGACGAAACTGGAATGGATCAACGTCGTAAACGCGCCCGTATCGACCATGAGCCGCGCGGCCCGGCCGTTCAGAGTGCCGTCAACGTAAAGGTTGAATCCCGAGCTGACGTGCATCGGCACGCCGTGCAGTCCTCGATAATCCACGCCCGGCACGGTGCCGGAAACCGATGGATCCATTTTCAAAATCAGCAGCCCCTTCTCGCAATCGACGATCGCTTTCGTCGGGAACAAAACGTCCGCGCCGAGAATGCCATCAATCTCCGGTTCGCTGAGCAATTTGCCGGCGCGATTCCCGCCGCCGAGGTCCACCGCGACCAACGGCTCATCCATTAAGTTCAGGGCGCCGAGCGTGAGACGGTGCGCGATGACGACGCTGTTGAACTGGCCGTTGATGCTGAGGCGCGTCGGAATTTTTGACGTGGCCGGATTCGCGGTCACGCCGAAGTGGGCGCGGCGCTGCACCGCGATGGCGCTGACCGGCGCGCCGGTATCGACGCCGAGGATGGCCGGTTTGCCGTTAATCAACGCGCGGACGAGGAGGTGATTCTGCGGCGAACGCTCCAGCGGCAGCGCTTCGAACTGCGGACCTGACGCGGCCTGGTTTTGCGCAGGCTGGGCGGCAGCGAAGCCCGACCGCGAAGCGCAAATCGCGAACAGCGCCGTCGCCAAGCAAAGATGAAAAAAGGAGCGAGCGCGCGTGGTCAAAGGTCGCGAAGGATAGCACGTCCACCGCGACCTGAAAGATTGCTCTCGGCGAAGCCGCGTTCTTTTGCCATTGCTCGCATCGGGCACGCGGTGATTAACTCACGCCGTCCGCACCTCCACGATGTCATCAACACCTGTCACCGACGACGGCAAATTCATCCGCGGTCTCGGGTTACTCGACTCGACCATGCTCGTGGCGGGCTCGATGATCGGTTCGGGCGTCTTCATCGTATCGGCCGACATCTCGCGCCTCGTCGGTTCGCCCGGCTGGCTGCTCGTGGTGTGGGCGGTGACCGGGGCGCTGACGATCATCGCCGCGCTCAGTTACGGTGAACTCGCCGCCATGATGCCGCGCGCTGGCGGACAATACGTTTACCTCCGCGAAGCGTACGGCCCGCTCTGGGGATTCCTCTACGGCTGGACGCTGTTTCTGGTCATTCAAACCGGGACAATCGCCGCGGTGGCGGTCGCGTTCGCGCGTTTTCTCGGGGTCCTGGCGCCGACGATTTCGCCCACGACCTGGATTGTTCCGCCGATCGTTTTGTCGCGGAATTACGCGGTCAGTCTCTCCCTCCAGCAAGCGGTCGCGATCGCCATCATCGTGTTGCTGACCATTCTGAATACGCGCGGGTTGAAGCTCGGAAAACTCATCCAGAATGTGTTCACCTCCGCGAAAACCTTGTCGCTTTTCGCGCTCATCCTGCTCGGGATTTTCGTCGGGCGAAATGCTGCCGCCGTCTCGGCGAATTTCGGGCACTTCTGGACCTCGATCGGCGTGACCCCGATTAAATCCGATCTCGCATCCATCGGCACGGTCTCCGCGACGGCCGGCGCGCTGAGCATGTTGATCGCGGTTTGCGTAGCGCAGGTCGGCTCGCTCTTTTCCGCGGACGCGTGGAACAACATTACCTTCACGGCCGGCGAGGTAAAAGATCCGCGGCGCAATCTCCCGCTCTCGCTTGCGTTCGGCACGGGCCTTGTGATCGCACTCTACCTGCTCGCGAACGTCGCGTACCTCTGCGTGCTGCCGCTGGATAAAATTCAACACGCGGCCGACGATCGAGTCGCTACGGCCGTGATCGCGGTCATGTTTGGCAGCGCCGGAGCGGTGATCATGGCGGTCGCGATCATGATCTCGACGTTCGGATGTTGCAACGGACTGATCCTGGCCGGCGCGCGCGTCTATTATGCGATGGCGCAGGACGGGTTGTTTTTTCGGTCGACCGGCCGGCTGAATGCCCAACACGTGCCGGCGATGGCGTTGGTCCTGCAGGGCGTTTGGACCGCGTTGCTCGTGCTGCCGCGAACGCGTTTGCGCGACCCAATCACGAACGCGCCGATGCTCGACGCGTCGGGCGTTGAGCAGTACGGAAATCTCTACGGCATGCTGCTCGACTACGTTGTTTTCGCGGTGTTGATTTTCTACATCCTGACGATCGCCGCATTGTTCGTTCTCCGGCGGACTCAACCCGACGCAGAGCGTCCCTACCGCGCTTTCGGATACCCGATCCTGCCGGCGTTGTACATCATTGCTGCGACGACGATTCTGCTCGTGCTCTCGATTTACCGCACCCAAACGTCGTGGCCGGGCTTGCTCATCGTGCTCGCCGGCGTGCCGGTTTATTTCTTCTGGCGGAAACCGAACGGTCTCACGCCCGCAGACGACCAAGCAGACGAGCGAAACCGAAGCGACTCGTAACCGACCGCCCCAAACCGAAAGCAACGCATGGCCAATCTATTCGCGAAAAAGTCGATCGATAAGTTGATGGACGAATCCCGCGACGTCGGGGAACACAGCCTCAAGCGTTCGCTCGGCCCGCTCAACCTCGTGGCGCTGGGCATCGGCGCGATCATCGGAGCCGGTCTCTTTGTGCGGACCGCGGCGGCGATCGCCGATCGTGCGGGTCCATCGGTCGTCCTCGCCTTCATGGTCGCCGGCGTGGGCTGCGCGTTCGCGGGACTTTGTTACGCGGAGTTCGCCTCCATGATCCCGGTGGCGGGCAGCGCGTACACTTATTCCTACGCGACGATGGGCGAGCTGGTCGCGTGGATCATCGGTTGGGATTTGATCCTCGAATATGCTGTCGCGGCGGCCACGGTGGCGATCGCGTGGAGCGAGTACGCGAACCGCGTGCTCGAATGGTTTGGCCTGCGCATCCCGTATCAATGGTCGCATTCGCCCTTCGAGAAGGCGGCGGAAACGGGCGTCCACGGCATGATGAATCTTCCGGCGGTGGCGATCCTGCTCGTGCTTAGCCTTCTCCTGATTCGCGGCACGAAAGAATCGGCCTTTGTGAACGGCATCATCGTCGTCCTGAAAACCGCCATCGTGTTACTCTTCATCGGCATCGGCTGGGGTTTTATCAATCCGGGTAACCACACCCCGATGATCCCGCCGCCAGGCACATACACGACGCCACAAGGCATCACGCATGCGTACGGCGGCATTATGGGAATCCTGGGCGCGGCGGGCGTCGTCTTCTTCGCCTACATCGGGTTTGATGCGGTCTCGACCGCGGCACAGGAAGCGAGGAATCCGAAACGCGACATGCCGATCGGAATTCTCGGGTCGCTCGCGCTCTGCACCGTGCTTTACGTTCTGTTCGCTTACGTGCTCAGCGGCGTCGCCAGTGTGCAGGATTTCCGCACCGCCGGCCGGGAAGCGTCGGTCGCGTTCGCGATCACGAAATACATGACGGGCTACGAGTGGCTTTCGAAGTCGGTGACGGTCGCGATTCTCGCCGGGTTCTCGTCGGTGATCCTGGTCATGTTGCTCGGCCAGTCACGCGTCTTCTTCTCGATGAGCCGGGACGGACTCGTGCCGAAGGTGTTCTCGGATGTGCATCCGAAATTTCGCACTCCATATAAATCGAATCTCCTCTTCTTTGTTTTCACCGGTCTCTTCGCGGCCTTCGTGCCCGCCGATGTCTCCGGTGAAATGACGAGCATCGGAACACTCTTCGCCTTCATGCTGGTCTGCGCCGGCGTCTGGATCATGCGCGTGAAGCGCCCTGATCTGGAGCGCGGATTTCGCGTCCCGGCGGTGCCGGTCGTTTCCACGCTCGGCATCCTCGTCTGCGGCGCGATGATCTACGGCCTCGGCTGGACGAACTGGATGCGGCTCATCGTGTGGCTCTTGATTGGATTCGTGTTCTACTTCAGTTACGGGAAGCACCACAGCCGATTGAACGCACCACCTCCCGAGATGCCCGAAGGGATCAAGCTAAACCGATAAGCTTGATGCTCTGAGACGTTCCGCCCGGGTAGCGACTACCTGGTCCGGCTGCTCTCGCCACTTCCAACCGCGAAATCGACGCTAGATCGCATCCGTTGCGCAATCCGCTGACGGAGCGAGGGCGTTAGTCCTTCTGCGCTTCGGAATTCCTCGCGGCGTACGACCTCGTCCGCCGAGAGTTTCCAGTCCATCGCGCGAAGAAACTCTTTTTCCGCGTCGGCCAATTTCTCCGGTGGCGCCTGAGTGCCGCGCACGTCTTCGGTTTGCCGCTGCAGGTCGCTCATCGTCTGGATTAGCGCAGCACCATCGTAGCGGGACCCACGGAAAAGATCGACCAATCGCTGGAAGTGCAGGTGAAACGGCACGTTCACGAGGTTGAACTCCGAATCGTCCGCCGCCGCTTCGGCCGCCGGAGTGGTGATCGGATTTGAGATTGCGACGGAATGCCAAACTTCGGAGGGCTGGTAATAACCGATCTCGACGCGATAAGTCGTGTCCGGTTTCGCACACGAGATGTAAAAACTGCCCGCGAATGGCTCGACCCTCGCGGTCTCCTCTTCCGGAGTTGACTCCGATGTAAGCCGAAGACGCACTTTCTGATCTGCGGGCGGATTGCTCCCAAACACCGGGATCCAGTCTATATCCCAGTAGGCAAAAATTGTGTGGGGATCGCGCGCGATGCTTACCAGCGACGGCGTCGCCGCATAATGCTGCGGAAGCTCTGGCGCTCCGATCTCGTTGCCAGAGATCGCAGGACGGATAACCTCAGTCCGGACGAGCGGCTCGTCCGAGATCGCGAAATCGGAAGCCGCATAGGTCTGGTCCCGATCACGCGAAACGTCTTGCATGGTCCGCGCATCATACGTCCGGGATTCGAGCGACGACAGTCGAAAACAACGTCACGCAAGCCGAAAACGGCGGGGATCCTGGCTTCCCCGCCCTTCGGCGAATTCGAACCAGAGCCAGTCCGTCCTATGGTGCGCCGAGGTTGTAGACCTCGACCAATCCCAAGCCAGAGCTGTTATTGGCACCGCCTACGACCGCCGTATATAAGCCGGGCGGCAGGACCTTCAGAATCGCCGATTCTTTCGGGTCGGTCGGCGCGAGTTTGTTCGCTGTGATCTCCGCCGCTTCCGGCGAATCCGCGAAGTTATCGTTTGTCTCGAGCAAGGTCCCGTTCCCGTCGTAGAGGGATACGACCGGATCGGACAACGCGTTCGGCACATTGTTGCCGTTGATTTTCGGAATGATGCCGCGGACGACGATTTTCTGGTTCGGCGCACCTGTATCGCTCGGCTTGATGATGAAGCCGCCGATCAACACTGCGTCACCGGTACCGACCTGCGCGCGAGTAGAGATGTCGAAGAAATCGGTGCCCGCCCCCGATTCGAGATCGTAGACCTCGATCAACCCGATACCGGCCGCTCCGCTCTTCGAACTGGCCACGGCGGTGTAGAGCGAGTTGCCTGAAAGGTTCACGATGACCGCGGCTTCGCGATCGTCCACGGGCGCCAACCCGCTGGCCGTAATCTCCGATTGCTGGCTGGTGCCACCGACATCGCCACGCCAGTTGTCGTTTCGCGCGACTTCTTTGCCGGTGGAATCAAAGACCACGAGCGACGGGTCCGTAATCGTACCAGCGACCGGCGTTCCATTGACGTTTATGGATGGGCCAATGGCGCGGATCAGCGCGCGTTTAGGCACGGCACCTCGCGTGATCACACCGGCAATGCCATCCTGGTCGCCATTCAGTACCTGCAAGCGACTCGCGATGTTCCCGAGCTGCGTGCGGGGCGGCGTGGGCGATGGACTCGAGCCGGCCGCAGCAACCGGTAGGGGAGTCGGCAACGGCGTCGATGCAGGCTGCGGCTGCGCCGAATCGTGCACCACGAACTGCGTGCCTCCGCGTGTGCTGTCGTTATGCGCTCGTGTCGTTCCGGGATTCGCAGCGGTGATCGCGCGGCCACGCAAACCCGTGACCACGGTGCCGTTCGAAATAGCCGGGCGCCCAGCAGCGAGCGCCGCGTTCAGCTTCGCCACACTGACCTGGACCGAAATCGTGTTATCCGCGCTGTTGAATTCGCCTGCATCCGCGGTGCCGAGCTGGGTGTAAGTAATCGTGCCGGTCGAGGCACGAACTGCCTTTCCGTAAGTGAATGTCGGTGCGCCGCTCGCATCGGTGTCGGCTTCGACGTAGAACTGATCGCCGTGATCAGACGCGCCATAAGTGTAGGCGCCCGTTGCGCTCAATTGCGAATGAGGCGAGTTCACGGCGAAGTTCATCTGCCAGGTCCCGGACGGCGGAATCGTGCTCAAATCGGAAACGCGCATCGTCGCGGCGATGGCGAGTTTGGCGCCTGTCCCTGAGGTATCGTAACGGATCGCGGTGATATCGAACGGGTCGGCGACCCGAACTCGCGCGAGGAGCCCATCCTGGACGTCGAACGGATAGGCGGTCACTTGTTCGCCGTTGAAACCGGGCTGACGCGGTGGGAAAACGTCGGCCGCGTCCACTGAGGCAGTGGCTGGCGGTAAGGTGAGGGCTGCGCCTTCGTTCGGTGCGGCAAGGTTCCCGCCGAGAATGCTCGGCCCCGCAATCTGATGCGCGACATAGGTGTTACCGTCGAAGTCGTTGTGGTCGTCGGTGTAGGCAATGACGGCGGCTCCTTGCGGGTCGAACGAGACCTGGAAGTAATCGAGCAGATTCCGGTTTGCATTCCCGAGCGTGCCGCCTTCAGAAACATTCGCCGCGTGAATCACGTGTTCCGGTTCGGTGACTTCCGCGATGCGGAACTCCGGAGTCGCGGTATCCGCATTGAAGCTTTGCGCGAAGTAAACCTTGAACTCGGCATTATCATTATTCGTCGCGCTCGAGGTGCCGTACCAGACGATTCCGACCGAGCCCGGCGTCGGACCGGTTTCCATCCACGGGAAGAAATTCACCTTGGTTGGCCCGGCCGGATTGTTGACCTTGACCGGGTTTGTCCAAGTGACGCCCTTGTCCTTCGAACTCTTCAGCAGGATGTCGGTATCATTGGAATAGCAGGCGTACAAAGTGCCATTGGTCGTACCGTCATCGGCAATTTTCGTGACGAAGAAAAGGTGCGCCACGCCATTAGGATCGGTCGCCGCCTGACGAACCACGTAGTCGGTGCTCAATGGCGTCCCCTTCGGAGTCGTCGGCATTCCGACCGCGATCGCGCCGGTGCTCCCGGGTGCGTAAACGGTGCCGTCCTTTTGGAAAACGTCGACCGGACCGGTCTGGCCGATCGCGCCCGCCGTCGAGGCAGCGCCGTAGGTAAAGCCGCCGTCGTCTGAGCGTTGAATCTGTGTCACCGCCGGCTCTAAAGTCCGATAGAGCAGATACACGGAACTCGCGCCGAGGAACTCATTCCATTCTCGGTCATCCGCTCCCACACCGCCGGTCACGTTTCCGGCTGGGTTTTTCATATAGGTTTGCGCGCGGTCCGTGCTGATCCCGACCGAAATGTTCGCGGCCACGAGGCTGCTGAACGCGAGCGTCGGATCCGCTTGCCCTGCCGGGAGAGCAAACCCGACCGCGAGATCGATGTCGCCGCCGCCATCAGCGCCGAGGTCGGCCAGAGATGTGCTAGGGCTGAAGGCATCTGGTTGTCCACGATAGTTCGGCACCCGCATGAAAGGGTCGTAGTTCGGCTTTGTGGCGTTCGTGTTGAAATACCAGAGATCAACCCCGGCTGGCACGCCGCGGATCCCGCCGACGTAGGTGTTGCCCATAAAATCCGTGCGGCTGCTTGGTTCGCCGTCGCGGTTGGTCACCGGCGCTTTCACCGCCACATTCGGGCTGAAAGTGATCGCGCCGCTCGTGTAGGTAGCGGTCCGCACGGGCGGCGGCGAAGCGCCTCCCGCTGCGCCGGCGACCGCAACCTTCGCGATGCCGCTATACTGGTCGCCCGGTCCGGGTGTCGCTGCATATAGGACATGCACGACGTACTTGCCTGTCCCGCTGGTCGCAGGGTTAAACGTCGCCGAGTCCGTGGTGGGATCCGGATCGCTCGGGCCGCCATTACGGCCGCTTGCGACCAACGCCCCGGCGAGCGTGTCTTTGTGAATATAGAGGTCGTAGTCCGTGGTTGGCAGCCCCCAGTTAATCGTGACTGTGACCTGCTTGCCGACGTAGTCCGCCGGGACACCGCTGAGGGTGATCGTAAAGACGTCGCAATTACCACCATCGACACAGGTCGCTTCCTGAGCCGCGCCTACAGCAGGTGGAACGCCGGGAGCATCACCAACCCATGTCACCGGGTTGGGTGACGTCGCGCTAAGCGTACCGGTCGCTGGTTTAGCGCCAAAGGCCGAGGCTGCGAACGTAAGGGAAGTGCAAATGGCAAACACAGCCAGATAAATTCGCCGTGCGCTTTCGTTGTTTATTCCGATCGGTTTCATATTTTGCCTCGCGTTGTGAGTTGCCAGATTACCAGTTCAATTTGATGCGCTTCGACCGGACCTATGGATGCTTCAATTCACGCCCTATAGACGGATCGAGATCGGCACCACATAGCTGCGGGAGAAGTCACTCCACGCAAGAAATTCGCGCGCGGGGACGCGTCGGGTCGTCGCAAATTAAATTTGCTTCAAATAACATAAATAGCGCGAGGTCCGGCCCACCTCAGCGCTTTCGCAAAATCGAATCTTGATGTGTTGCAGCTTTCGCCGCGGACTGGAAGACTCGCCCACTTCTTCGCTGCGAATGCGCAAAATCTGCTTCGTCGTTAATCCTGCCGCGGGGTCGATCAAAGATCCCGACGCCCTCGTCGCGCGCCTGAACTCGGTTGCCGGCGCAGAGGTAAAGCTCACTTCCAGGCGGGGCTCCGCGGAGCGCGCCGCGCGTTCAGCGCTTAAGGGTGGCTGCGAACTTATTGTCGCGGCCGGAGGAGACGGCACGTTGAATGAGGTCGTGAACGGGATCGGTGAGAAAGCCGATGGGGTCCAGCTCGGCCTCATTCCGCTCGGCACTGGCAATGATTTCGCCCGCTCGCTCGAGCTGCCAACCGACCTTGAGACTTGCCTCGAAATCATCCTGGCCGGCCGGACCCGCGCGATCGATCTCGTGCGCGTGACGAGCGATAAAGTGCGCTACTTTATTAACGTGTCGGCGGGCGGGTTTAGCGGCGCTGTGAGCGATAAACTGACTGCGGAAGTCAAAGATACCTGGGGGCCGCTGGCCTATTTCCGCGGTGCGGCGGCGGCGCTTTCCGAGTTGCGCGCCTACCGCACCAACCTTTCCTTCGACAACACGGAGTCTCTTTCGCTCGACCTGTATAACATCGTGGTGGCGAACGGTCGCTACGTCGCGGGCGGCATGCCGATCGCCCCCGACGCGTCGATCGACGACGGACTCCTAGACGTCGTGCTTCTGCCGGAAACTTCCGCTGCGCAACTGGCGTGGCTCGCACCCCAAATTCTCATGGGCTCTCATCTCTCGAGCGACGCCGTTGTTTTTCGTAGAGCAGCGCGGGTGTGCGTGAATTCGAAGCCCGGAATGTGGTTCAATGTCGACGGCGAAGTCGTCGGGAACGAACCTGCGACATTCGACGTCGTGCCGCGCGCATTACAGTTTGGGGTGGCCTAACGATGAGCGACAAAATTGTTTCGGCGGACGAGCTCGCGGCGATCTCGGCTGAACTGCGCGCGACCGGCCGCAAGCTCGTTTTTACAAACGGCTGCTTCGATCTCCTCCACGTCGGCCACGTCCGCTATCTGGCGGCGGCACGGCGTTGCGGAGACGCCCTCGCCGTGGCGGTGAACGGCGACGCTTCCGTGCGGGCATTGAAAGGCGACCGCCGGCCGGTTAATAACGAAGCGGACCGCGCTGCGGTCGTGGCCGCCCTCGCCGCGGTCGATTACGTCGTCGTGTTTCCCGAGGTGCGAGCCACCGCGTTACTCGAGAAAATCCGGCCAGCGATCTACGCGAAGGGCGGCGATTACACGGTCGAATCATTGAGCGCGGAGGAGCGCCGCGTGCTTGATAAGGTTGGAGCGGAAATCGTGATCGTTCCGTTCGAGGGCGGGTATTCGACTTCCGCTTTGATCGAACAAATCCGACCGCGGCCTAACGAATGAACGCGCAGCTCGCGCTCGGAATTCTCGGTTCCGGCAAAGGCAGCAACGCGCGCGCGATCCTCGAGGAAATTCGGGCGGGAAAACTGGCGGCCGAAGCGCGCCTGGTTATTTCGGACGTGCCGGAGGCGGGGATTCTGAGCGTGGCGCGCGCGTTCGGCGTGCAGCACACGTACCTCGCGCCCGGCAAATTTCGGACCCGGCTCGAACCCGATGTGGAGCAACATCTGGTGCGGATACTGCAGCAGGCCGGCGTCGAGCTGGTTGTCCTCGCCGGATTCATGCGCGTTTTAAAGGAACCGATGTTGGCCGCTTTTCCGCAACGCATCGTTAATCTTCATCCATCGCTGCTGCCGAAATTCCCGGGCATGGAAGCGTGGAAGCAAGCGCTCTCTGCGGGCGCAAATGTCACCGGCTGCACCGTCCATTATGTCGATGCCGGCATCGACAGCGGATCGGTCATCGCCCAACGCGAGGTCCCGATCCTCCCGGCAGACACGCCGGAGTTGTTGCACGCACGAATTCAGGTGGCCGAGCGGCAGCTGTTTCCCGAAGTGATCGCGCGGCTCGCGGCCCAGTTCCGACGCAGCTAAACGCGCTCGTCTTTTTGGTCGCGACCAAGTAGCTCCTGCATCGCCTGATCGGGCCGTTTGCCTCCGTAAAGGACGGCGTGCACCTGGTCGATGATCGGAGTCTCTACGCCGAGGCTTCGAGCGCAATCGAACGCGCTCTGCGTCGTTGGGATTCCTTCCGCGATCGACTTCGTGCCGCTCGCGATCTGTTCGCGCGTTTTCCCACGGCCGAGTTGCTCGCCAACGCGCCGGTTGCGGCTGTGTTGACTGAAGCACGTCGCGATCAAATCGCCGGCGCCACTCAAGCCATAAAAGGTGCGCGGATTGCCGCCCATGGCCGTGCCGAGTCGGAGCAATTCCGCCAGCGCGCGAGTAACGAGAGCGGCCTTCGAGTTATCGCCCAAGCCAAAGCCGTCACTGACGCCGGCCGGGATCGCGAACACATTTTTCAACGCGCCTCCCAGCTCGATGCCGATCGTCTCGTCGCTCGTATAAATGCGGAAATGCGGGCTGCCGAGATGCTGTTGCAATTCCTCCGCGCACTCGGCTGCCGAACACCCGAGCACGGTGGCGGTCGGCAGATCGCGGGCCACTTCCACCGCCATGTTCGGTCCGGACATGACCGCTACCTGTTGCTCCGGAAAAACTTCGTGCAGGATCTGGCTCATCCGCATGCCGGTGCGGTGTTCGATTCCTTTCGTGCAACTCAAAAGCACGGGCCGCCGCGGCACGCTTGTCGCCTCGCGCAAACGGGTCGCGATTTGGCGTAAGGCGACCGAAGGCGTGACGAATACGATCAGGTCGGCTCCGCCGCAATCGACTAAATCGTTCGTCACGTGGACCGATTCCGGCACGGGCATGTCCGGCAAATACGTTTCGTTCAGCCGCGTCCGGCGCAGAGCGTCCGTCCGCTCGGCGTCATTTCCCCAGAGGACTATTTCTTTACCCTGTTTCGCCCACAGGATGGCCAATGCGGTGCCCCAGCCGCCGGCCCCCAGGATCGCTGTTTGTTTGAAGCTCATTTCCGCTCGAAGCGTTGTTCGGTTCCAGCCAGAAGACGAGCGAAATTCGACCTATGACTCCAGACTACCAGCACCGTCATCGCAGCCGAAAAATAGAACAAGCCTATCCCTTCCAGCATCTTCAGGCGCAACAAGACGGCGACGACGATCGGCAGGGCTGTCGCGGCCAGCATTGAGGCGAGCGAAACGTAGCGCGTCGTCTCAAATATGATTAACCAGACAAGGAAGATGGTAACCGCCGCTATCGGCATCATCCCGAAAATCGACCCGGCCGACGTAGCCACCCCTTTGCCCCCTTTAAATCGCAGCCAGACCGGGAACGTGTGTCCGACCACACAAAAGAGCGCTGCCATAATCCCGAGATACTCGGTATAGGCTGGCGGAAAACCTGTCCGCGCGGCGATCAATAGGGCCAGCCGGACGGCGACGAAGCCCTTCAAGGCGTCGGCGGCAAAAACCGCGTAGCCATACGGCTTGCCGAGAACGCGCAGCACGTTTGTCGCCCCTATGT
>JALYZW010000025.1 GCA_030945725.1 Verrucomicrobiota bacterium
AAGGCGTTGACCGCAAACTCCAGGTCTTCGCGGGAGTGGGCGGCGCTGACCTGGGTCCGAACGCGCGCGGTGCCGTGTGGAACGACAGGGTAGAAAAACCCAATCACGTAAACGCCTTTCTCGAGCATGCGCGCGGCGAACTGTTGTGACTTGGCCGCGTCGCCCAACATGATTGGAACAATCGGATGAGTGCCTGGCTTGATCGTAAGTCCGCGACTCGTTAGGTTCTCTCGGAAGAACTTCGTGTTCTCTTCCAGCTTATCGCGCAGGTCCGTAGAGGCCGTGAGGAGTTCCAAAGCTTTCAAGGAGGCCGCTACGATGGGAGGCGCGACACTGTTCGAAAATAAGTAAGGCCGGGAACGCTGACGTAGTAACTCAACGATCTTTTTCCGTCCGCTCGTAAAGCCGCCGCTCGCTCCACCAAGCGCTTTACCCAACGTGCCGGTAATGATGTCGATCTTGCCCATCACGCCGCGATATTCGTGGGTGCCTCGGCCAGACTTGCCGAGAAAACCAGAGGCGTGGGCGTCATCGATCATCGTGATCGCGCGGTACTTGTCTGCGAGTTGAACGATCGCTGCGAGGTCGGCGATGGTTCCGTCCATGGAGAAGCAGCCGTCCGTGGCGATGAGCCTGGTGCGTGCACCGCTCGCCTCCTGAAGTCGCGCCTCGAGGTCGGCCATGTCGTTATGCTTGTAGCGCGAGCGCTGCGCTTTGCAGAGCCGGATGCCGTCGATGATTGACGCGTGATTCAGCTCGTCCGAAATGACAGCGTCTTCCGGTCCGAGGATTGTCTCGAACAGTCCGCCGTTCGCGTCGAAGGCGCTGGGGTAGAGAATCGTGTCTTCGGTCCCGAGGAACTGTGTCAAGGCGACTTCCAGCTGCTTATGAATGTCCTGCGTCCCGCAAATGAAACGCACGCTTGCCATGCCGAATCCGTGCGTATCGAGCGCTTCCTTCGCCGCCGTGATCAACGCCGGGTGATCGGCCAGGCCGAGGTAATTGTTGGCGCAGAAATTCAGGACCTGCCGTCCACCGCTCACTGCGATGTGTGCATCCTGCGCCGTCGTGATGATGCGCTCGGTTTTGTAAAGTCCCTGCGCCCGGATCTCGTCGAGGGTCGTTGAAAGTTGTTCTGCAAAAGAATCGAGCATGCTGCACACTTACAACAGCGCCGCCCTTTGTCATTCCGAGCGGAGCCGAGGAATCCCGGGGCAAGCTCCAACGTAGTTCAACGGGGTCCCTCCGCTTCGCTTCGCTGCGGTCGGGATGACGGTTGTTTTTAGTGCTTGGCGGGGGTTGTGAATAACTGTTAATAACTTTTGCGATCACCTTGAGACGCGCACTATTTCGCCAGCTCCTTTTCGCAATCGTCTCGCTCGTCGCGGTGTTGCTGCTCTCCGCCTGCGGCACCACGACCGGCACTCGGCCGCTGCCGGCTCTCGAGGCGCCCCTCGCCAAAACGGATTTCCAGACCGTGCGCACGACGGCCTACACGCATACGGAGGCGGACCATCTCGAGTACACGAACCACAACGCCCTCGGCGGCGAACTGCATGCGGCGAGCGCGCCGATTAGTCGTGCTGAGTACGTGCCGCGCGCGTTGCCGGTGGATGGCAACGAGGGGCCCGACTACCAGCTCGCGTCCTACAGCGTTCGGCCGCAGCGTTTCTCGGCCGATAACGACGAAGACGAACCGGCGCCGAAGGCAAAGCCGGCGCACGGCAAAGCCCCGAACACCGCGAAAGCGAAGCCAGCGATCCGCGGAGCGAAGCGCGCGATCGCGGTGAAGAAACCTGAGCCGCCACGCATTGGGAGCGCTGCGGCCGATTGGGCGCGCTGGCCGGCCGGCACAACATTTCGCCTCCTATCGACTGGCCAGATCTATCGGGTGGACGATTACGGCTGGGCGCTAGCGGGCCGGAACACGATCGACCTTTACATGGCTAATTCGCACGAGATGAACATCTGGGGCGCGCGCGAAGAGCCGATCCAGGTCCTGCAATGGGGCGACCCGCAGGAGAGCGCGCGTGTTTTGCAGGGCCGGCAGGGCTACAAGCACATCCGCCGCATGCTGCTGGAAATCGACGGCCGCTACGAAGAAGCAGCGAAGGTGCAGTAACAGGTCGGGGGCCTTACGCCGCCCACTCCAGGATGATCTTGCCGGATTGGCCCGAGCGCATCAGCTCGACGCCTTCGAGAAAATTCGCGAACGGAAAGTGGTGGGTGATTATCGGAGAAATATCGAGGCCGCTCTGGATCAACGCGGTCATCTTATACCAGGTCTCGAACATCTCGCGGCCGTAGATGCCCTTGATCGTTAGGCCGTGGAAAACCACGAGGTTCCAATCGATCGCCGCGTTTCCCGGCATGATGCCGAGCATCGCGATCCGACCACCGTTCACCATCACGTCGAGCATGTCGGTGAAGGCCTTTGGGTTGCCGGACATCTCGAGGCCGACGTCGAAACCTTCTTTCATCTCGAGCTGTTCCATCGCGTCCTGTAGTTTTGTCTCGCGCACGTCGATGGCGAGCGTCGCGCCCATCTTGCGCGCGAGATCGAGCCGGTACGGGTTCACATCGGTGATCACGACTTTGCGCGCGCCGGCCATCTTGGCGATCGGCACCGCCATGCAGCCGATCGGGCCGGCGCCGGTGATGAGCACATCTTCGCCGACGAGGTCAAACGAGAGCGCCGTGTGGACGGCGTTTCCGAGCGGATCGGAGCATGAAATCACGTCGAGCGGGATGCTCGGATCGCAGCGCCAGATATTGCTCGAAGGGACGGAGACATACTCGGCGAATCCGCCCGGGCGATTCACGCCGATCCCTTTTGTGTTCGGGCAAAGATGGCGCCGGCCGGCGAGACAATTCCGGCAATGTCCGCAGACGATGTGTCCTTCGGTCGTGACCAGTTCGCCTTCTTTGAAATCAGTCACCGCGCTGCCGACCTGGTCGACCACACCGACGAATTCATGGCCGATGACGAGCGGCACCGGGATCGTCTTTTGCGCCCACGCGTCCCAGTTATAAATGTGCACATCGGTGCCGCAGATCGATGCTTGTTGAACCCGGATGCGCACATCGTTCGCGCCGATTTCCGGCAACGGAACTTCGTGCATCTCCAAGCCCGGGGCCGCCTTCGCCTTGACGATTGCCTGCATCGTTTGCGCCATGGGTTTTAAGCTAGGAGGGAGAAGAGGCTCATCCACCGATTTCGCAGATTTACGCAGATTTTTTGTGGGGAACGAAGAGCTGTGAAGATAGAGCTCGGTCATCCCGAGCGCAGTCGAGGGACCCCGTGCATGACCGACGGCTGTCGCCACGGGATCCCTCGACTCCGCTTTCGCTGCGCTCGGGATGACCGCAGGAACGTAAACCCGTCGCGCTCCGATCTGCGAAATCTGTGGAATCTGTGGACAAATTCTCTCTCTCTCCGACACAATAAATGCTGATGGCCAACGCGGTGAATCGAATCTCAGAACAACCGAAACCGGTCACCGCGAAACTGACGTTCCTGTTCCGCTTCAGCAGCACGATCGTGCTCTGGTCGGTCGCGCTCGGGATCATTTTTTCGGGCTACGAGGTGGCGTTTTTTCTCCTCATCGGCTCGCTCGGCATGCTGTCGCTCTGGGAATTTTACGGCATGCTCGATCACAAGGCGCTGCCGAACTTCAAGGTGACGGCGATGATCTGCGGCTTCGTCATGCTGTGCGGCAGCTTCTATTACTACTCGCACGTCGGGCCGGGTCATTCGTACGACTTCGAGATGGCGGTGCTGCTAGGTTTTTTGCTCACCGTTTTCACGCGCCAGATGTTCGATGGCTTGCGCGAAGACGCGCCGTTGCGGACGATGGCCTACACGCTTTTCGGCCTGCTCTACGTGCTCTGGCTTTACAACTTCATCACGAAGATTGTCTACGTCGTCCCGCGATCACCGGGCGGCGCAGTGACAGGCCAGTTCTACGTTTTGTATCTGATCACGATCACGAAGTTCAGCGACATGGGCGCGTATCTGACCGGCAGCTTGATCGGCAAACATCCCTTGATCCCGCACATCAGCCCGAAGAAAACGTGGGAAGGATTTTTCGGTGCGCTGGCGTTCTCGCTCATGGCCAGCCTCGCATTGTTCAAATTGATGCCGGCTCATCTTTCGGTGCTGAACTGGACACACGCGGTCGTGCTCGGATTGATCCTCGGCTTTGCTGCCGTCATTGGCGACCTGGCCGAGTCGATCGTGAAACGCAGCACCGGTGTGAAGGATTCCGGGAATATGCTGCCGGGGATCGGAGGGGCGCTGGACCTCGTGGACAGTCTCCTTTTCACCGCGCCGCTTCTGTTCTTCTATCTGCGGCTGGTGGTGCGGGTGCCGTAGCGCCGCAAGATTGATTGGCCTAACCAATGAGTCGCAAACGCGTAGTCGTGCTCGGCGCGACCGGATCGATCGGTCAGAGCGCAGCAAAGGTGGCACGCGATATCCCGGATCGGATGGAAATCGTCGGCATCGCGGCGAACACGAACGCGCGGCAATTAGCCGAGCAGGCGAACGAGCTGCGGCCCGCTGCTGTTTGCATTGCCGACGAATCGAAAGCAGCTGAGCTGAGAGCGGCGCTGAACTACAAGCCGCGGATTTTTCTTGGCGCCGCGGGGTTGTCGGAAATCGCGCAGCTCGACAGCGCGGAAATGGTCCTGATCGCGATCGTCGGTACGGGCGGCTTGCGACCGGCGTTGGCCGCGATCGAAGCGGGCAAAGACCTGGCGATCGCGAGCAAGGAGATCCTCGTCATGGCCGGCGAGATCGTGATGAGGGAAGCGGGCGCGAAAGGTCTCCACGTGTTGCCGGTCGATAGCGAACACAACGCGATCTTTCAGTGCCTGGATGGCCGGAGCGCGGAAATTCGGCGGCTCATTTTGACCGCGTCCGGCGGCCCATTCCGGAATACGCCTAACGAGCAGTTCGCCGCGATCACGCGCGACGAAGCGCTGAAACATCCGACCTGGAACATGGGTCCGAAAATTACGATCGATTCTGCCACCTTGTTCAACAAAGGGCTCGAAATGATAGAGGCGCACTGGCTTTTCGGCGTTGAAATGGGCCGCGTGGAAGTCGTCGTCCATCCGCAAAGCATCGTGCACTCGATGGTCGAATTCGCCGACGGGTCCGTGCTCGCGCAAATGAGTCATTCGGACATGTGCTTCCCGATTCAGTATGCGGTCACCTGGCCCGATCGCGTGCCGAATTCGCTCGCGCCACTCGATTTCGGGAAGCTGCGCCAGCTCGAGTTCTTCGCGCCGCGTTATGATGATTTCCCCGCGCTTAACCTGGCCCGACGAGCCGGCGAGACTGGCGGAACTTTGCCGGCGGTCTTGAACGCCGCGAATGAAGTCGCGGTCTCAGCTTTCCTCGAGGACCGGATCACCTTTCCGCGCATCTGGGAGACGGTGGACGCGGTGATGGACCGGCATCACTCGATTGCGCACCCCGACCTCGATGGCATATTGCAGGCCGATCAGTGGGCGCGCGAGGAAGCCGCCAAGCAGATTGGGAAGAATTAATTTGGAAACCAGAAAGCCAGAAAGGTTGGATCAGGAAAGCAGGAAAGCAGGAAGGGGAGAGGCGTCACCAATGCTGCTGCCATTTCCCTTTTCTGGATTTCTGGTTTCCAAATTCGAATTCTCCATTCAGGGCCGGATTTTTCTTCCTGCTTTCCTGCGTTCCTAATTCATCATGCTTTTGTCCGCACTCCGCGTCCTCCTCATCCTGATCGAGGTCGTTGTCCTTTTTAACGCGCTCATCGTGGTGCACGAGCTCGGCCATTTTCTCGCAGCGCGCTGGCGCGGACTTTACATCGAAGGGTTCGGCGTCTGGTTCGGAAAACCGCTTTGGAAAAAGACGATTAACGGCGTGCAGTACTCGTTAGGTTCGATCCCCTTCGGCGGGTTTGTGAAACTGCCGCAGCTCGCGCCGATGGACATCATCGAGGGCGAGGCGGACGTCGACCGCGCGAAGCTGCCGCCGATCTCCGCGCTCGACAAAATCATCGTCGCGATCGCCGGCCCGGTCTTTAGCTTCCTGCTCGCGCTCTTCTTCGCGACCGTGGTTTGGGTGGTGGGACATCCGGTGAACGAATCGGACATGACCACGACGATCGGTTACATCGAACAAGCGTCGCCCTCGGCGAAGGCTGGTTTGTTGCCCGGCGACCGGATTCTCGAGGTGGATGGGCAGCGGGTGACGCGCTTTTCCGGCATGAACAACAGCGTGGTCTGGAACGTCGTGCGGAGCGAAGGCGAGACGATTCCATTCAAGGTCGATCGCGCCGGACAACAGCTCACGTTCGACGTGACCCCCTACAAATCCGAGACGCGCGGATGGCAGCGCAAGAGCACGCGCCAGGTGCTGATCTATCCCGCTCAGACCCCGATCATCGAGAAAGTGCAGCCGAACACGCCGGCCGCGGCAGCGGGCTTGCAGCCGCGCGATGTGATCCGCGGTTATAACGGCACGCCGATCTACAACCCGGCGGCGCTGAGCGATTTTATCGAGACCCACAACGGCGCGCCCGTGACCTTGCAAATCGAGCGGAGCGGCAGGGTCTCAGATGTCACGCTGACGCCGCGGATCGCGCCGGGCGAAAAAGTTCCGCGGATCGGAATTGCGTGGGACACGACCGGGAAGATGTCGATCGCGCATCCGAGTCCGATCGAGCAGGTTTACAACAGCTTCACCAGCACGGTGAACACCATCGCGGCGGTCGCGTCGCCGAAATCGGACGTGAAGCTGCAACACCTCAGCGGCCCGGTCGGGATTGGGCACGTCTATTACATGCTGTTCAAGAGCGAGCGCGGGTGGCAGCTCGCCCTTTGGTTCAGCGTCATCCTGAACGTGAATCTTGCGATCCTGAACATGCTGCCGATCCCCGTGCTCGATGGGGGTCACATTGTGCTCGCAGTAGTGGAGGGGATTCGGCGTAAACCGGTCAACATTCGGTTCCTCGAGTTCGTGCAGACCGGCTGCGCAGTGCTGATCATCGGCTACATGGTCTACGTCAGCTTCTTCGACATCGGCGATCTCTTTGGCCATAAGCAGGACAAAGAAGAAGGCTCGCGTCCGGCGCCGAAAAGCTCGCCGGCGAAGTAGGATTGCACCGCGGCGTGCGGAGCTTAACGTGCCTCGCTAACTTGTGAGCTACTGCGCAAATCCATTCACTTACCACCGTCGCGAGACACGCGAGGTGATGATCGGGCGCGTCGGCGTCGGCGGCGCGAACCCGGTGCGCGTGCAGTCCATGATCACGTGCGACACGATGGACACAGCGGCCTCCATCGCGCAGACCATCGAGCTGGCCAACGCTGGGTGCGAGATCGTCCGGATCACCGCGCCGACAGTCAAAGACTCCGCCAACCTCGAGCGCATCGTGCGCGGTTTGCGCGAGCGCGGGTGCGACGTGCCGATCGTCGCGGACATCCATTTCAAACCCGAGGCGGCGATGGAAGCGGCGAAGTGGGTCGAGAAAGTTCGGATCAATCCCGGCAACTACGCGGACTCGAAGAAGTTCAAAATCATCGAATACACCGACGCGCAATATGCGGCCGAACTCGAACGGATCCGGGAGCGTTTTTCACCGCTGGTGAAGTTGTGCCGGGAACGCGGAGTCGCGCTGCGGATCGGCACCAATCACGGTTCCCTCAGCGATCGAATCATGAATCGCTACGGCGACACGCCGCTTGGCATGGTGGAGAGCGCGCTCGAGTTCGCGCGGATCGCGCGGGACCTAGATTACCACGCCTTCGTGTTTTCGATGAAGTCGTCGAACCCGAAGGTAATGATCAATGCCTACCGGCTGCTAGTCGCCCGGCTCGATGAGGAAGGCGCGGATTGGAATTACCCGATTCACCTCGGCGTGACGGAGGCCGGCGAAGGCGAAGATGCACGAATCAAAAGCGCGATCGGCATCGGGTCGCTCTTGTCGGACGGAATCGGCGACACGATCCGCGTGTCCCTGACGGAAGACAGCATCCATGAAATTCCCGTCGCGAAAGCGATCGCAGCAATGTGGGAGGGGCCTCAGCGCCCCGATTCTGCTGGCACTCGCGGCGCTGAGCCCGCTCCAACGTCAGCAACGCAACTCTCGTACGATCCGTTCTCGTATCAACGTCGGGCGACCGATCGAATCGAGCGGAGCGGCTTTGGCGTCGGCGGCGAAGAACTGGTGCGCGTCGTTGTGCGACAAAGCAGCTACGACAAGGTCGCCCACAAAATCGATCGCCTTGGTGATTACAAACCTGAGATCGTCTACGAGAACGCCGAAATCGCGGAAGTTGATCCACGCGATACCGCCGCAATCGAGCAACTTAACGCCACCGCGGAAGCACGGCTCGTCACCGTGCGCGACGGAATTGATCTACCGGTGATCAGCGCGTTCCGGCTCCTCGCCGCGAAGCTGCACGCGCGACACCCGATTTTACTGAAAGACACGCTCGGAAAGCGGGAGGCCAATGAGCCTTCCGATCCTCCGATGAAACAGGAGACTCAAAGCGCGTCCGACGACTCGTTTCTTCACACGCTCCTCACTGCGGCGACGAACGTCGGCTCGCTCCTGTGCGACGGCATCGGCGATGCGATTTTGGTGCAAGGCGAGGAAGCACCGGGCCAGGCGTTGCGCTTGAGCTACAACATTCTGCAAGCCGCAGGCACGCGCATCTTCAAGACTGACTACGTGGCCTGCCCGTCCTGCGGCCGCACGTTATTCAATCTGCAAACCACTACCGCCCGCATTAAAGCTGCCACGTCGCACCTGAAAGGCGTGAAGATCGCCGTGATGGGCTGCATCGTGAACGGCCCCGGCGAAATGGCGGACGCGGATTTCGGCTACGTCGGGGGCGCGCCGGGGAAGATCAACCTCTACGTCGGCAAAACAGCGGTGAAATTTAACATCCCCGAGGTGGAAGCTGTAGATCGACTACAGGATTTGATCCGTGAGCACGGGAAATGGATCGATGCCCCGGCTGCAGCGGTTGACGAGCTGGCCGGCGCCTTCACGACCTAGCCACGGGGCCTCGTTGGACGCGCGCCCCGCGACGCCAACCCGTTTCCTGGAACGGCTGTTCGATGTCCCGGTAATCGCTCGGGCATTGTGCTCTACCGCTGGCCCGCCTATACCAGCAACTCAATTTAAACCTAACCGTGAAAAAACTCCCCCTCGTCCTTCTCCTCACAACTACGCTCACGATCGCTGCCTGTTCCCGCTCCTCCCAGACCGATCAGGCTGCAACCCCGAGCCCGAACTCGAGACTCGCTGACCAAGCTGCCACACAGCAGCAAGCGATCGCAAACGCTGCGAAAAAGCGTGAAAAAGAGCAGCCAGCGAAAGGCTATCCGGGCGCACCATCGGCTACACCTGCACCTTAGCGAGAGCATCGAAACTCGCGGCAGTATAGAAATCTCTAAGATTACAAAATTGTAATCTTCGTACACCGAATGCGTTAGGTAGAACCAACTATTTCGCGCGTTTCGAAAATAGTTCTTGTGCTGAAGACGTAAACGGCATCGCGGCGATGGTTTCCTCCTCGTGCGAAACAATAACTGGCGGGACTCGCAGGAGGCTGAGATCGCAGCCAGCGGTCTCGCGCCGAAATTCGACGTTGAATCGGCGATCATTATCACCCTGCCGGCTGGCAATTACACCGCCATTCTGAGCGGCAACGGTGGAGCGACCGCAGTTGGGTTGGTCGAAGTCTACGACTTGGACACTACCGGCGCGACGAAGCTAGGTAACCTAAGCACGCGCGGGTTGGTGCAGACCGGCGAGCGTGTGATGATCGGCGGATTCATCCTCGGCCGAAGCGGCGGCGATGAGACGATCATCATTCGCGGAATCGGACCGTCGCTCGCTCAATACGGGGTTACCAACCCGCTGAGCGATCCAACCCTGGAGTTGCGTGACAAGGATGGCACTCTGATCCGCTCGGATGACAATTGGGAGGATGACCCCGATCAGGCGGCTCAGGTGAGCGCCGCGGGCCTCGCACCGTCTGATCCGAAAGAATCGGCGATCGCAGCGACACTGCCGCCTGGAAACTACACCGCCACTTTGGCCGGCCGGAATGACGTTACCGGCGTCGGTTTGGTGGAACTGTATTTCCAGTAAACGGTCACTATTCAATAATGCGAAACAGCTCCAGCGAAGTTCGCTGGAGCTGTTGTCGTTTTGCCGACTGCCGTGTAAGCTAGGATCCGCACCGTGAAAGCAGACTTGCGCCTTCCACCACTTCCGCGCCGCCGTCTCTTTCGTTATTGCGTCGCCCTCGTATGGAGTTGCTGCAGCATCCTCGCGATCGATTCCGGGCGGGCCGATGACGTGCACGGCATTTTAGAAGGAACGGTAAAGATTTTATCGCAGCGGGCGGTTGAGATCGACGGGGATCCCGGCAGGTCGGAGGATGTTAGTTACGTGAACTTGCCGTTAATCATATGGAACGTCGACCAGACAATAGAGGTAGCGCGCGTGATAACGGATGCGTCAGGCAACTACCGAGTCGCGCTCTCGCCAGGGCATTATCGGGTGGGACTAGATCCACGAGCTAGGCGACGTTTTCGCGGCGAAGTACACGCGTTCTCGATCGAGGCGGATCGCAGCGTTCGCGTCGATTTGCACGTCGAACTCTCCATACCTCCGCAAGCGCCGGGTAAGTTGCCGTCGGACTAAAGCCACGCTTTTCTGGGACGCCCGGTGCCCGCCGGTTGGCGTCCGTAGCGATTTTGCCCCCTCGCCGGTTGACGCAAGCTGTGGTCGGCGGCATATTCCGCGTCCCGCCTCGCAAAGCGACTGTTCGGTCGTGGCGCATGCGTTTGGCTCTGCGCCGATGGGCGGGGCAACGTCTCATGGATAAAATTCGTAATATCGCCATCATCGCGCACGTCGACCATGGGAAGACGACGCTCGTGGATCAGCTCCTCCGGCAGTCGGGCACGTTCCGCACTAACCAGAAGGTCGAGGAGCGGATGATGGATTCGATGGATCTGGAGCGGGAAAAAGGAATCACGATCCGGGCTAAGAACGCCGCGTTCCAGTGGAACGGCTACCGAGTCAATATCGTCGACACGCCCGGACATGCGGATTTTGGCGGCGAGGTAGAGCGGATTATGAAGATGGTCGACGGCGTGCTGCTGGTAGTCGATGCGCACGATGGACCACAGGCGCAGACGCGCTTTGTGTTGCGGAAGGCGCTCGAGAATCGCGTCAAGCCAATCGTAGTGATCAATAAAATCGATCGCGAGAATGCGCGGCCGCACAAGGTTCTCGATATGGTTTTCGATCTGTTCGTCGAGCTGAAAGCGAATGACGAGCAGTTGGATTTTCCGATCATTTACGCGAGCGCGAAGAATGGTTTTGCGATGAAGGAGCTGCACGAGAACAGCGAGGATATGACTCCGCTGTTCGAGACAATCGTGAAGTATGTGCCGCCGCCGACGGTCTCGAACGAGCCCTTCTTTCAAATGCTCGTTTCGAATCTCGACTACAGCGATTATCTCGGCCGCATCGCGCTCGGCCGTATCGTGAGCGGACGTGTCAATGTGGGGGATTCGATGGTTTGCCTCCACCGAAACGGGCGTCGCGAACGCGCTACCGTGACCGGCCTTTATACTTTTTCAGGCATGGGTCAGACGGAAGTGAAGCACGCGAGCGCGGGCGAGATTGTCGGGCTCACCGGTTTCGAAGATGTCTTTATCGGGGAGACGCTGACGGATCGCGAAGAACGCGTGCCGCTGGCGTTTGTGGACATCGATCCACCGACGATTCGGATGCGAATTTTGGTGAATGATTCGCCGTTTGCAGGCCGCGAGGGAAAGTTTGTCACCGCGCGCCACGTGAAAGAGCGTCTCGTGCGGGAGACGCGCGGGAATGTTTCCCTCCAGGTCAACGAGACGGAAGCGGCGGGTGCCTTCGAAATCAATGCCCGCGGGGAAATGCAGATCGCGATCCTGGTGGAACAAATGCGGCGCGAAGGCTACGAAGTGATGGTCTCGCGGCCGGAAGTCATTTTTCAGCGCGATGAGAATGGAGCGTTGCTCGAGCCGCTGGAAAATCTCTACGTCGAAGTGCCGAACGAAAATCTCGGCGACGTCTTACAATCACTGGCGGCACGCAAAGGTGAGATCGTGAGCATGGATCACCACCCGACGCGCGTTTCGGTGGAGGCCATCGTGCCCACGCGCGGGCTGATTGGATTCGAAAGCGATCTTGTGAATCTGACGCGCGGTGAAGGAATGATGAGCCATTTGTTCCGCGAGTATGCGCCGTTCAAGGGAGAGCTCGAAGGTAGAAATCGCGGCGTGATGGTTTCGATGGAGGGCGGTGTCAGCAAGGCATATTCGCTCAACAACATTCAGGCGCGTGGCAAACTTTTCGTCGGACCGCAGGAAGAGATTTATGCGGGCATGATCGTCGGCGAGAATGCGCGCCCGGAGGATCTCCCGGTCAATCCGTGCAAGGCGAAAAACCTCACGAATATGCGGAGTCAAGGCGACGGGAAAGGGATTCAGTTGGAAGCGCCTTTGAAGATGAGTCTCGAGCGGGCGATCGAATACATCGGGTCTGATGAGTACGTCGAGGTGACTCCCAAGTCGCTGCGACTGCGGAAACGCATTCTTGATCCGACCGCGCGGAAGCGGGCGGGCAATGGAGTGTAGCCGGGATTATTTGTCATCCCGAGTGAAGTCGAGGGACCCCGTGGCAGCAACGACTGTTGTGCAAGCGAGTTCATTTACTTTCGCACCGCTCACAAGAAACGATGCAGCCGGCAAGGCCACGGGGTCCTTCGACTTCGTTTCACTCCGCTCAGGATGACGGTGTTTTTGTAAGTCTGATTTTGTATGTCCGGACATAGCAAGTGGTCCAAGATCAAGCGCACGAAGGGTGCGAGCGACGTCAAGCGCGGCGCGCTTTTCAGCAAGCTCGCGAAGGAAATCAGCATCGCGGCGAAAATCGGCGGCGGCGATCCCGGGGCGAATGTTCGCTTGCGGAGCGCAATCCTGTCGGCACGGGCGCAGAGCATGCCGAACGACAACATCGAACGCGCGATCAAACGCGCGACCGGCGAGGGCGCGGAGGCGCAGCATTTTGACGAGATCGTCTATGAAGGATATGCGCCCGGCGGAGTGGCGGTGATCGTAGAAGCAGCGACGGACAACAAGAACCGCACGGCCGCGGATATCCGCCGGATTTTCACAAAAAACGACGGCGCACTCGCGACGAGCGGCAGTGTTTCTTACATGTTCCACAAAAAAGGACAGATTACGGTGCCGCGAGCCACGATTCAGGAGGAGCGGATCTTCGAGGTAGCTCTCGAAGCCGGTGCGGAGGAGTTGACAACGGAGGAGGAACAGTATGTTATTACCACTTCCCACGATCAGCTCTACGCTGTAGCTGAGGCGCTCCGACAGGCGGGCGTCGCGACCGAGGGGCAAAAGTTAACTTTCATTCCCGATACGACAGTTCCCGTCACCGACGAGGAGACCGCGCTGCAAGTTTTGCGGCTCTGCGATAGCCTCGAAGAGGACGACGACGTGCAAAACGTCTATTCAAATTTAGATATTTCCGACGAGTTGCTGGCGCGGTTGCCAGCTTAGTAAATCACTGCCGCGCAGGCGCGCAGTTCGCTGTCCCAACAGGGCAGAAGGTCTCTTTAGTTTTTATGAGTGAAGAATCAGATAACCAGCAGCCGCTGGAAGCTGCTCCGGCCCAAACGGGCGATCGTCCACGTCGTCCCCGACGCCGCTATCCGCGTCGGCACGGCGGGTCAGGCCCGCGCGAGCCGCGGCAGGATTCGCAACGCGGCGACAC
>JALYZW010000034.1 GCA_030945725.1 Verrucomicrobiota bacterium
CCGCGATCTGGACGCCGTGGCCTAACAAGTCGGCTTCGCCGCGAGCCTTGGGCGACGGCGTTTTCCAGGTAAAGGTTTTGCTGGCCATAAGCAGTTCGACGAGGCGCTGCGTGCGCGGGGTTTCATCGTGATTAATCAGGAGGGCCGGCACATTTGTTGGCTCGCCTACCTCGAAGGCATGGCCGAACACGAGGGTGAAAACCGGCGGCAAAACGAGCAGGAGCACGAGGACGCGGCGGTCGCGCACGATGTGCAGAAATTCCTTGTAGGCGACGCTCGCGATCGCGCCGAATGAGGTGCGATTCATTTCGATAAAGGTGTCAGCACCGCGGTGTAGCCTTGCGAATAGGCGGTGAAAACGTCCTCCATATCCGGCTCCGCCCAACGATGGCCGCGCCACTGAAGATCGGGCCAGGGCCACTGGTGCTGCCATTGCGCGATTAATTTTTCTGCGTCGGCCGTGTAGAGGCGGAGACTGCCGCTGCGCAGCGACAGACCGAGGATTTCCGGTTGTTCGCGCAACCTAACGAGTGCTTCCATGACCGGCTCGACGTCCATCTCGAGCAACCGGGCACTGAAGCTTTGTTTGAGCGCGCGCGGTGAGGCCTTCGCAAGGAGGCGGCCCGCCTCGATGAAGCCGACTTCGGTGCAACGCTCCGCTTCGTCCATGTAATGGGTCGTGACGAAAATCGTGATCCCGCGGTGGCTGAGGTCGTAAAGCAGATTCCACATCTGCTGGCGGTGCACGGGATCGAGTCCCGACGTTGGCTCGTCGAGAAAGAGCAGCGGCGGCTCGTGCACGAGTGCGCACGCGAGCGCGAGAAGTTGTCGCATGCCGCCGGACAAGCTTCCGGCGGCCGAGCCCCGTTTTGTTTGGAGATCGGTGAGCGAGAGCACGCGGTCGATCCGGGCGGGCAAATCGGCCTTCGGCACGCGCGATGCGCCGCCGAAAAAGCGCAAATTTTCCTCGACCGTGAGGTCGCGATAAAGGCTGAAGCGCTGAGCGACATATCCAAACTTTGAGCGCACGATGTGCCGCTGCCGCCAAACGTCCGCGCCGGCGATGGTCGCTTTCCCGCGCGTTGGCCTAACGAGTCCACACAGCATCCGCATCGTGGTCGTCTTGCCCGCGCCGTTCGCGCCGAGAAAGCCAAAAATCGTGCCGGGCTCGATGTCGAAGGAGAGTTCTTCGACCGCATGCACTTCGCCATAACTCTTCCCGAGCTGATCGAGGTGGATGACCGGTGTTGTCATGAAGTGCGAAAAGGGCGAGACGGCGCGTCTGGCCAGCCTTGCACTATGCGAATAGATGGCTCTTCTTCAAAAATGGAAACGAAATTGCCGCGCCCATTTCCGCTCCGATTCGTCGCTTTGGCGCTGGCCTGCGGTTGCTGCACGAGCGCGCTGCGGGCGGCGGACCCAGTCGCCGAGATGGCGAGCTTTTCCGTGTTCGACAAGGTCGATCTGGCGCAGCTGGCGAAGAGCGACCTGAAGAGCGCGCACGGCGTGCCGATGAACAACGCCCGCTTCGCCTCCGTGCAAAGCTGCTATGTAACGCCCGGCACACCGGCGCAGCAAATCGCGGCGATGCGGGACTGGAGTCCGTTGCGCCACCCGGAATTGGAGGTCTTCCTACATGGCGATGTGAGCGGAGGCGCGACGCCCGCTACTTTTTCGAAGCTCTCGAGTGCGCCTGATAACGCTGCGGTGCGAGCGCTAACCTCCGCGACGCAGAAACCGTCATCGGACCTGCAGATTAGCCGCGACGAGGCGAAGAAGCTGCCGGTTGGAGCGAGCGGCGCCGGTGTCATGCCCGCATCGGTCGCCACCTTTTGGGCGGACCTTCTGAGCGCGCGCGCGCGCGCCTTTTCCAGCGGCGGAGCGGGAGCCGAAGCGCCGTACGATTATTCCGGCGCGGCGATCCGGCCCGGTGACGAACTACGTGGTCTGCTCGGGCAACAGGAGAAAATTCGGCGCCAGTTTTCGGGTTTGATTGAGAGCAGCGGGATCGGTCGCGGCGCGGGATCCTTGAAGCCGGAGATGTACTGGGAACTTCTGCAAGTAGAGGACACGGGCGTGCTGACGCTCGGCGCGTCGTATACCAAGCCCGGTCCGAATGGCAGCATGCAAGCAGCCGATGCACTTTTCTATGCGAGCGGCGGTTACTATGCCGGGCTCACCTTGTACCAGCTCTGGCCGATTGATGTCGGCGGTCGACCTTCCACTCTCGTCTGGCGCGGGGATATGATTTCGGCGGCGTCGCTCGCCGGGCTTCATGGGATTGAGCGGGTCGCCTCCGAGTCGCAGATGATGAAAGATATTTCGCGCGCGGTGACATTCTTTCGCCGTGACACGAGCGGCGGACGTTAGCATGTTATCCCGAGTCCCCACTTTTACGTAACAATGAAAACTTCTCTCCGCGTCTGCTCGTTCGCACTTTGCCTCTTCGCTGCCGGCGCCTTCGCGGGGCCGGAGAGAACGATGAACCAGACGGTTGAGACGAACACGGGACCGGCGTCGCTGTCCTACGAATTCGACCTGCAGGACAGCTATGTCGGCAACGGCGATGTCGAGCGAGGCGGCTACAGCGTGCGTGATTTCGCGGAGAACGATTTTCTGGCGCGCTTCATTTTCACGCCGCGCATCAAGTTCGGCATCCTGCGGCTCGGCGCGACGTACGAGCGTTACGATTTCGGCATCGACGCGAACGACCAGGACCGGAATGGAATCCGTGGCGGACGCTTGGGCCTGCCACTCCGCGCGGAGCTGCCGGATCGCCTGCAGGACACGAGCTTCGTCGTGGGCCTCGACACGGAATTTACCGATTCCTTTCTGATTCGGATCGAGGCGCATCCTGGTTGGTATGGTGCCGGGGGCGACCTCTTTCGCGGGGACAATTTTCGCGTCCCGTTCATCGCCGGCACGACCTACGTTTACAGCCCGACGCTGCAGTTTACGCTCGGCGTCGGAGTTAATTTCGAAGGCAAATATCCCGTGCTGCCAGGCGGTGGCGTCCGCTGGGCCTTCGCGCCGAACTGGGTGTTGAACGCGGTCGTCCCGCGCCCACGCCTCGAGTATGAGGTGAACAAAAACTTCACGCTTTACGGCGGCGCCGAGATCAAATCGGACACCTTCCGGGTTGGAGATCGTTTTGGCGATTTCGCCGGCAAACCGCGGCTCGACAATGCCTACTTGAGCTACAGCGAAGTCCGGACGGGCGTTGGATTCGATTGGAAGCTCAGCCCCGGTGTCACGCTTTCTGCAGAAGGCGGTTACGTACCGTATCGAACGTTTGATTACTCACGCGTCCACGTCCGTTATCGCGAAGACGGCGGCGCGCCCTACGGCGGCGTCGCGCTGAAAGCGGCGTTTTAGGGACGCGGGCCGCGCGCGGAATCAGGCGCGCGCGGCGAGCCACGCGAGTCCATAGCCGAGTAAGCCCGTGGCCGGCAGCGTGAAGACCCACGCCCAGACAATCCGTTCGACGATCGACCACTTCACTCCGCTGAAGCGTTTCACCGCGCCGACGCCCATGATCGCAGTGGAGATCACGTGCGTCGTCGAGAGCGGGATGCCGTAGGCGCTGGCGGCTTGAATGACCAACGCCGCGGATGTCTCCGCCGCGAAACCGTGAACCGGCTGCAGCTTGACCATCTTATGTCCAAGGGTCCGGATAATGCGCCAGCCGCCGGCCGCAGTTCCCGCCGCCATGGTCAGCGCACAGAGCACTTTTACCCATGCCGGCACTGCGGCAAACGTCGGCGTGTGCAGAAAGTTAAGCCACTGCGGAACGCCCTGAAAACTTCCCGCCTTCGTGCCGGTGAAGAGCGCGAGGGTGATGATGCCCATTGTTTTTTGCGCGTCGTT
>JALYZW010000037.1 GCA_030945725.1 Verrucomicrobiota bacterium
AGCTGTACCTTTGGACGCTCAATGTCGGATACGCTTTTCGACGCATTTTTTCGCGCTTCCTCCCGAAGAAAAATGCCGACCGCGAGGCGCCGAAATTAAAGCTTGGGGACGCGACGGCGAATCTGCAGACCACCGCAACCGAGCGAATGTTGCGTTACGGGATCGATTTTACCGCGGGGTATTCGGTTGGCCTCTTCATCGATCAGCGCGAGAACCGGCGGTTCGTCCGCGAGTTGCGCCCGAAGTCGATGCTGAACTGTTTCGCCTACACTTGTTCTTTCTCCGTCGTGGCGGCGAGCGTCGGCGCGGCGACCGTGAGCATCGATCTCTCGAAAAAATCGCTGGCGCGCGGGCGCGAAAATTTCGCCCTCAATTCAATCCCGACGACGGACCACAAATTTATCGCGGACGATGTGATGGAAGTCTTGCCGCGTATGGCGCGGAAAGGGACGAAATTCGACGTCATCATTCTCGATCCGCCGACGTTTTCGCGCTCGCATAAAGGAAAGGCATTCCAGGTCGAAAAAGATTTCGAAACGCTCTTGCTCGCGGCGTTGGAAGTGACCGAGCGCGGAGGTGAAATCCTTCTTTCCACAAACTGCTCGACGCTGGACGAACGCGGGCTCGAGGTCCTCGGGCGTTACTGTCTGAAGGCGACGCGGCGGGCCGGGACATTCCGGCGGGAAATACCGCTGGCGGATTTTCCACCGCGCGTCGGCGCCTCCAGCGTGTGGCTGAACGTGCGCTGACTGAAACTTTGGGACACGCAAATCGCGCCCGTCGTTCGAACCTGAAGTAGCATGGACGAACAAATTTCTGGAACGTCGGGCGATATCGCCGAGCGCGGCTTACGCTACACGAGAGAGCAATTCGATGAGCTCCGGCAGCAGACCGAAGATTACGTTCGGGAAAACCCGACGCAGTCAGTCGGGTATGCGCTGGCGGCCGGGTTCATCCTCCACTTGCTGCCAATCGGGCGAATCCTCGGTGGGTTCGTTCGGCTTATTTTGATCGCGTTCAAACCCGCGATCCTCGCCTACGGTGTGACGAAGCTGTATCAGGCGTCGAAATCGAACGAGCTCTAAGCGCGCTCGGCACGCATCCGAACGGCTCCGGCTATCCGTCGAGCGTGAAGCCGACGCTAACCGTCACCTGCCAGTGTCGGACCTTACCATCCTCGATGTGACCGCGCGTTTCGGTTACTTCGAACCAACGCATGTTCCGGATCGTTTTCTCCGCACGCGCGATCGCGTTCGTCACCGCGTCTTCGATGCTGGTCGCCGACGAGCCGACGAGTTCGATTTTCTTGTACACGTGGTCGCTCATATCCCGAGCGTGAACGCCTTTGCGTCGGGGCACAATCGAAAGTTGCTTCGGACAGGACCGCGGATTACGCAGATGGCGAGGATGAGCGCCGGTTAATTCCGCACTCCGGGGCCAACTCAATCTCTCGCTCGCGTGATGGAAACAAATATCGAGTCGCACCTGATCGAAAAACGCGTGTTCCAGCCCGCGAAGCCGTTCGCGAAACGGGCCCGCATTGGCAGCCTGGATAAGTACCGGCGGATGTACCGCGAATCGATCGACCGGCCGGATAAATTCTGGGCGCGCGAGGCAAAAGAACTTGTCTGGCAGCAGCGGTGGAAAACGGTCCTCGAGTGGAAGCCGCCGTCTGCGAAGTGGTTCATCGGCGGGAAACTGAACGTTTCCGAAAATTGTCTCGATCGTCATCTGGATGGACCGACGCGAAACAAGGCGGCGATTTTGTGGGAAGGCGAGCCGGGCGAAAAACGGACGCTGACGTATCAACAACTGCATCGCGAAGTCTGCCGCTTCGCGAACGTGCTGAAGCGGAACAAAATCGCGAAAGGCGATCGCGTGATCGTCTATCTGCCGGCGATCCCGGAAGCCGCGATCGCGATGCTGGCCTGCGCGCGGATCGGCGCGGTGCATTGCGTGGTTTTCGGTGGTTTTAGCGCGGAGTCGATTCGCGACCGCATTGCGGATTGCGGCGCGACGGCGGTGGTGACCGCGGACGGCGGCTATCGGCGCGGGGCGATTGTTCCATTAAAAAAAACGGTGGATGACGCGCTTGCCGGCGGGTCCACGGTGAAGCGCGTGATCGTTTTCAAACGCGCTGGAAACGACGTCCACATCGAGCCTGAACGCGACGTCTGGTGGCACCGAGAACTCGAATATGTGGATGCGAAATGCGACCCCGAACCGCTCGATTCCGAGCATCCGCTTTACATTCTTTACACGAGCGGCTCGACCGGAAAACCGAAAGGAATTTTGCATACCACGGGCGGTTATCTGGTCGGGATTTACACGACGACGAAGTACGTTTTCGACCTCCGCGCGACCGACGTTTATTGGTGCACCGCGGACATTGGTTGGGTCACGGGACATAGCTACGTCGTCTACGGACCGCTCGCGAACGGCGCGACGACGTTGATGTACGAAGGGGCGCCGAACTGGCCGGAACCGGATCGGTTCTGGCGAATCATCGAGGACTACGGCGTGAATATTCTGTATACCGCGCCGACCGCGATCCGCGCCTTTATTCGTTGGGGAGACGAATGGGTGAAGAAACATGACCTGTCGTCGCTTCGCCTGCTCGGGTCGGTGGGCGAGCCGATTAATCCGGAAGCGTGGATGTGGTACCACGAGAAGATCGGCGGCGCCCGCTGCCCGATCGTCGATACCTGGTGGCAGACGGAAACGGGCGGTATCATGATCACGCCATTACCGGGCGCAACACCGACCAAACCGGGCAGCGCGACGTTGCCGTTCTTCGGCGTGGACGCGGCGATCGTTGATGAAGCTGGCGACGAAGTGGGGCCGAATGTCGGCGGAAAATTGATCGTGCGGAAACCGTGGCCGTCGATGTTGCGGAGTATCTACGGCGACAAAGAGCGGTACAAGAAACAATATTGGAGCGAGTTTAAAGGCAGCTACTTGACCGGGGACGGCGCGCGCCGCGACAAGGACGGATACTTCTGGATTGTCGGGCGCATCGATGACGTTTTAAACGTCGCCGGTCATCGGCTCGGCACCTCTGAGATCGAGAGCGCGCTGGTCAGCCATCCGGGCGTCGCGGAAGCCGCGGTCGTGGGACGGCCGGATGAACTGAAAGGACAAGGGGTCGTCGCATTCGTGACGGTGAAAGGCGGCGTCGAAATGACAGCTGCTTTGAAGGAGGAACTCCGCCGCCACGTCGGCACGCACATCGGCGCGATCGCGAAGCCGGACGAGATTCGTTTCGCGGAAGCGCTGCCGAAAACGCGAAGCGGCAAAATCATGCGGCGCTTGCTCAAAGAGATCGCAAGCGGTCGCGCGGTGACGGGGGACACGACGACGCTGGAAGATTTCAGTGTCCTCGCGAAGTTGAGCGCGACGGAAGAATAACGTTTCGAGCGGATCGCGGCGCATCACGCTCGCGATAGTCATCCCGAGCGAAGTCGAGGGACCCCGGGGCCGTATCGACGACGTTGCCACGCGCGACGGCGCATCGACGGTGTGGCACGCGGCCCGCGTAGCGGCACCACGGTGTGGCCTCGGGGTCCCTCGACTTCGCTCGGGATGCCAGCCCATACTGCTGCTTGGCACCAGCGCGCGTGCAAGTAGCGTAAACCTGTGAGCTTTATCCGCACCGGCCTGCGCGAAATCGGGCTAAAAGTCCGCCGGCAAAAGACGCGCCTCGCGTTGCGCCGGCAGCGCCGGATTTTGCAGCGGAGCGAGGTGGCGCTTGGGCGCGAAGGGGTCGAGCAAGCGGGTAATTTCCCGGAATTGCGAAATGAAATTGTCGCATTGAAGAAGCTCGAGCAGGAGCAGAAAGAGGTCGCCGCTCGCATCTCGCGGATTGAAGAAGGGCTGGAGCAGATCGAAACGCAGCGGAAGCAAAACTCGACGGAACAGAACGCCGCGATCGAGGCGTTGGAAGGCGAAAGGAAGCCGATCCTGCAGCGACGCGATGAGGCCAAAGCGGCCACCGAAATCTGCGATCGCGAGCTCGCCAGTGTGGAACAGCGGCTGCAAAACAATGATGCCGCGGACCGGGCATTGCTCGAGAAATTATCGCAACTGCACACGCAGGTCCCGCCGCCGGCCGACCTCGCCGCGCAAAGCGAAGCGATCAACGCGGAACGGACGCGGCTCCCAAACGAACGCTCCGAGGTCATGCACGCCCGGCTTGGCAGCGCAGAAGCTTGTCGCGCGGCGCGCGAAAAATTGATCGAGCAGGAGGCGCAGCTGCAGCAGATCGACAAGAAAATCGCGGCGGTCCGCGCGGATTTCGAGGCGCGAGATCGGGCGCTCAATGAGAACAGCCGAGCCCAGCAGGATGCGTTGAAGGAAGCGCGCGGCGTCCACCAAACAGTGGAGGAGCGCAAGAACCCGGCTTACCTGAACATCGGCCGCCATCTGGCCACGCAGGGGATCACGCCGCCGAACGCGCCTCACCTGCTCACCGAAGTGCAGAAGCACCGATCCGCGGTCGACCGCCATGCCGAGCACACCGCCGAACTCGCGGTTCTCTCGAGCGAAATCGATAAACAGGAGCTGCGGAAATTTTATTTCAGCATCGTCTCGGTGCTTGTGTTGCTCGGCATCGTGCTGCCGCTCGTTTGGCAGTCCCCGCAAAAGCGCGAGTGGCTGCCGCAGGAAACTGAAGCGATCATGTCGCTCAACACGGACGAAATCGAGCGCGACGACCTGCCGAAACGGTGGCGCAAAGATCAACCCGATGAATGGCAGCGCATCTGGGCCGGCCTCGCGGGCAGCGCACAGCAAACGCCCGAGCTGAACGTCGCCCGCGACGCCGTTCGCATCACGCGAGCGATCACGACCGCCAGCGGAGGCAAGACCCGCGAGTTTGTCCTCGTCGAGGCGCGCGGCGATCTCGCCCGCGTCCTCCACGGCGTCGAAACAGATAAAGCTTTCGAGCGACGACCGATTAGCGGCTTGCCCGTCTGGGAACGATCGGATTTTTCGCTGGCACGGGTCGGGCCGAAAACACTCGCGGTGGGCGCGGCGCCGGAGGTCGAGGAATTGGTCCGGGTGCGGCTCGGGATAAAGCAGGATCTCAAGACAACTGGGCAACTTTTCGATAGTTTTCAGGCGTTGCACCAACAGAGCGCAGTGCGGCTGATCTCACGTGACCCCGAAAAGTTACCCCAGCTTTTCCGGCCGATCTTTGCGCACGACTTACTGGAGCGCGCGCAGCTCCTCGGTCT
>JALYZW010000075.1 GCA_030945725.1 Verrucomicrobiota bacterium
GATGTCGGAAATGTCGATCCGCGAACCGGTCAGCAGTCTGCCACCGCACGATTTAAGTTGAACGACCATTTCGTGCTCATCGGCGACATTGGCGTCGGCGGGGACTTTCGTGGCCTGGTGAAATACCTGATTCGATTTAAGTGAGATGAACCGCGTCCTTCTCGTATTTTTCAGCGCGTGCGTGCTCGCGCGCTTCGCAGCCGCCGAGACCGCGGTCAATGTGCCGCGGACGGAGGAGAAAGACCGGCGCGAGCGCGCGGTCTCGCGTGAGCAAAACAAGAAGGCGCAACGGACCAACGTGATCGAGTTTCGGGGTGCCACGGCCTTTAAGGACCCGGAGCTGCGCGCGCAGCTCAAGGAACAGATCACGACGATCGACGAGTTCGGACTGACGGCCGCGCGCGGCGACGACATCGCCTTCTTCCTCGAGCTGTTTTACCGGAAGCACGGCTACTCGAAGGTGCACGTGAAATACACGATCGAATCGGGCGATCATCTGCGGCTCGACATTGATGAAGGTCCACTGGTCACGCTCGGGTTGATTACATTTGTCGGAAATCAACAGGAGCCGACGGAGAAGCTCTTCGATTTTGCGGTGGGCCCGACGCGCGAGCGCTACTCAAAATTGCAGAAGGAATTGCCGTTCGTCGCCGCCGATGTCGAGGAAGGTGCCGATCTCGTGCATCGGCTTTACCTCGCCGAAGGATTTCTCGACGCGAAGGTGGATCCGCCGGTCTACCGGCAGGTGGCGGACGCGGCGCGGGTGGATGCGACGATCCCGATCACCGAAGGCCGGCAATATTTCTTCGGCAACCTCAGCTTCGCGGGACAGATGATTTACGGCCCGGAAGAACTGCGCGGCCAGATGCTGGACCTCACCGACCAGCCGTACACCGATGGCCGCGTGGCGGATATCCCGCGGCGATTGCAAAGTTATTACCGCACGCGCGGCTACTATGGCGTGAAGGTGGATGCTGTCGGGACGCCGGCTTCCGCGCGCGACGGCCACGTGCCCGTGCAGGTGACGGTGAATGCCGGGCCGCTCTACCATTTCGATGGCGTGAAGGTCAAAGGGCTGAACCGCTTGCGGCCGAGTTACCTCAGCCGGCGCTTCAGCAAGTTCAGCGGCAAAGTTTACAGCCCGGAAGTTGTCGAGGAACGCTTCCGCGAACTGATGCGGACCGGTTTGTTCAATGTGCTTCAGATCAAGCCCACGCCGATCGGCGGCAATCTCTTGCGGCTCGATATTTCGGCCGAAGAAGCGAAGAGCAAGGAATTCGGCTTCTCGATCGGTTACGGAAGCTACGTCGGCGCGATCCTCGGCGTCTCCTATCGTGATCGCGATCTCTTTGGCTACGGACGACCCTTGACCACCTCGGCGGAATATACCACGCGCGGTTACAAGGGCGAAATTCTCTGGGAAGATCCGTACTTCCTCGACAGCGATTTCGGATTCAAGGCGCGGGTTTCGGCGGTCACCTTCGATTTCGACGGCTACTCAAAATTCGAGCTCGGCGGTCGCGTCGATCTCACGCGCAAGTTCTCGAAATTCTATGAGGCGGGCATCGTTGTTTCCGCGCGGCGGGTAAATCTGACCAACGTCGACATCGATCCGACCCTGGTCGGCGACAAAGATTATTTCGTGACCTCGATCGGGCTCACGCAGACGCTCGATTTGCGCGATAGCAAGGTGATCCCGACTCGCGGATTTGTTTTCGACAACACCGTCGATCTCGCCACCAGCGCGCTCGGGAGCGACCTCGATTTCATCCGCAGCACCGCGCGTTTCACTTACTTTATTCCGTTCACGAGCAAGGCTTCCGCAGCCACCCCGATCAGCACCACCGGGCACGCGCAGGAGCTCGGCTGGTTCCGGCGCTCATCGCTCGCGCTGGGCGCGCGAGTAGGAATCATCTATCCGCTCGGGAATACCGGTCCCGGTTCCGCCATCGCGATTCCGATCGACGAGCGTTTTTTTAACGGCGGGAGCAGCACCGTCCGCAGCTTCGCGGAGCGCGATCTCGGGCCGCACGATCGCCATGATTATCCGATCGGCGGCGATTTTTTCACCGTTTTTAATGTGGAATATACGTTCCCGATTTGGGGTGAGATCGAAGGCGCCGTTTTCGTGGACGCGGGGAATTTGCTGCCGAGCTCCGACGATGCGTTTGCGAGCGTGGACGCGGGCATCAAGAACATGCGCTACGCCGTTGGCGCCGGTTTGCGCTACAAGCTTCCGATCGGGCCGGTGCGGCTCGATTACGGCGTGAATCCGAACCCGAAAGAGGATGAGGCATTCGGCGCCTTTCACTTTAGTTTCGGCTTTGCATTCTGAGGAAGGCGTGAACCGCTGCACGTATCTCCTTCCGATTCGGCGCGCCCGGTATGATGCCGCCGAGGTAGCAGACCTCGCCGGCTATTTGCACTCGTTAGGCGAGGCCGGATGCGAAGTTTTGGTGGTGGACGGTTCGTCGGCTGAAGTTTGGGCGCAGCACGACTTTGTGTGGTCGGGAGTAAGCCGACACGCCACGGTCGATCGGTCGTTCGGTTACATGAACGACAAGGTGAACGGCATTCACACCGGCGTGCAGCTTGCCAAGCAAGAGAAGATCATCCTGGCGGACGACGACATCCGTTACACCGCTAGCGAGATCGAGCAGACCTGCGCTTTGCTCGAGTCGTTTGAAGTCGTTAGGCCGCAAAATTTTCTCTCGCCGCGACCTTGGTGGGCGAAGATGGAAGCGGCGCGGATGCTGATCAACCGAGCCAGCTTGCGCACCGGCGATTATCCCGGCACCTGTGCTTTCCGGCGCGAGACGATGCTCCGCGTCGGCCACTACGACGGCGACGTTCTCTTCGACAACGAAGAGATCATTCGGCACTTCGCGAGTGAGGGTGCCCGGGTCGCGTATGAGATCGACCTTTTCTTCCAAAAGCGGCCGCCCGCCCTGCGGAAGTGGATCGAG
>JALYZW010000086.1 GCA_030945725.1 Verrucomicrobiota bacterium
CCGTATGCCGGCGGTTATTATAGCCGGCCGTATTATCAGCCCGTCGTGTACGTGCGGCCAGCATTCTACTGGCACAACGGCCGTCGGGTCTACTATCGCCGCCATCATCGCCACTGGCGGTAAGCGACGATCGAGTTAACGGAAATTACGAGCGGCGTGGAGGCGACTCCATGCCGTTTCGATGTACCGTTCAATCAGGCGAAACGCGCTCGCCCATCGCGGAACTTTCGCGATCAGCGCTGCGGACCGGGCGGCAGCTTTGCGGCAATGGGCCTCAATGTTCGAGACGCGGAGACGGCCGCCCGCGCGCGACTTTAGAGAACCACGACGTCGTCGTCGTCGTTATCGTCCGACACGGCGACCAGATCGTCGATATCCGAGTCGAAATCGTCGTCTGCGTTCGCCTTCGCCGACGCGACGTGCGATTGCCGAACCGGCCTTCCAAAGTGGACGCCTGCCCCCAGCACGATCAGTATAGCAGCGAGGCCACTCAGCAACGCGACGCGCCGCCGGAACAGCATATGTTTGAGAGCGTCAAATTTTCCAGGCTGAACTCGGATCTCCCGCAGAATATTTCGCGCAAAGAAAGGCGATGCGGCGGGAGGCGCAGATTTCCCTAGCGCATCCCAAAGTTGTGGATCGTCGTCACGGTTCATCGTTCAGTTTAAATTAAACCGGCCAGCGTCCCGAAAGTTGCGTACGCGCAGGAAGGAGCGCGTTCACGCCTCCGCCGCGTCGAGGAATCCCTCGAGCTGCCGAATTCGCGTCGGATGACGCATCTTACGCAGGGCCTTGGCCTCGATCTGCCGGATGCGCTCGCGCGTGACGCGGAATTGTCGGCCGACTTCTTCCAGCGTCCGACTGTACCCATCGACCAGCCCGAACCGTTGCTCGAGCACCTGTCGCTCGCGTTCGGTTAAAGTTTCGAGCACATCTTTGATCTTTTCTTTCAACAGGACGATCGCGGTCATGTCGCTCGGATTTTCCGCCCCTTTGTCCTCGATGAAGTCGCCGAAATTGGTCTCCTCGCTTTCGCCTACCGGGGCCTGCAGCGAGATCGGCTGCTGCGCCATTTTCAATACGGCGCGCACGCGATCCACCGGAAGCAGAATTTCCTCCGCCACTTCTTCCGGCGTCGGCTCACGGCCGTACTCCTGCACGAGCTGTTTCTGCACGCGCATCAGCTTGTTGATCGTTTCGATCATGTGAACCGGGATACGAATCGTGCGCGCTTGGTCCGCGATCGAGCGGGTGATCGCCTGTCGGATCCACCAGGTCGCGTAAGTCGAAAATTTATAGCCGCGCCGATACTCGAATTTCTCGACCGCCTTCATCAAACCCATGTTCCCCTCCTGGATCAGGTCGAGGAACGACAGACCGCGGTTCGTGTACTTCTTCGCGATCGAAATCACGAGGCGCAGATTCGCCTCGACCATCTCCGTCTTCGCGCGCAGCGCTTTCTTCAGCCAGCCTTTCAGGTCTTGGTACTGTTCAGTATATTCCTCGAGCGAAAGCCAAAGCGTCGACTCCAACTCCCGCGATTTTAAGGTCAGCGGCGCACGCGCGCTGTTCTCCTTCGGATGCTTCTCGAGCTCTCTGCGCAAGACGGTAAGGATCTGAAATTGTTCGTCCGCAAGGTTCACGAATTCCTCCGTCACCTTCTGCTTGAAGTAAAATTTCGGGTAAAGCTTCTGCAACGACACGACCGATTTCTGGAAAATTTTGAGCTTTTTCGGATCGCGGCGCGAGCTGTGCAGAAGCTGCTGGTACTGCTGCCGAATTGAGGCGCTCAGTTTACCGACCTGCTTGCACAAACCCGGCAGCATTTTCATGTAGCGTTCCCGACTCTCGATTTTCTTGTCGAGGATTACCCGGTCGAACCGCTCGCCGCCCTCCGTTAATTTCGCGGCCAGGTCGAGGTGCGCTTGGGCGATAAAACCGAAGCGGTTGATCAGCCGCTGGACCATCAGTTCCGCTTCCTCGATCCGTTTCGAGATCTCCACTTCCTGCTCACGCGTAAGCAGAGGGACCTGGCCCATCTGCTTAAGGTACATCCGGACCGGATCGTCCAGAATATCGAGCTTCGTTTCGGGCTTTTCTTCCTCTTCCTCCTCCGATTCTTTTTTCCCGTCCTTGTAACGATCGACTTCTGACGCCTCGATAATGTCGATCTCCATCCGGCGCAGTCGAGTCAGGATCGCATCCAGCTCGTCGGCGTCGGTGACTTCAGGCGGCAACGCCTCGTTCAGATCGTCGAAGGTGAGATAGCCTTGTTCCTTCGCGAGTTTGATCAGCTCACGAATGCGACCCTGGATATCGGCGGGGGGCGGGACTTCGCCGTTCGTCGCGGCGAGCAAATCAGGCGGCCGTTCGGCCTTCGGAACCCGGGAAGCCCGCGAAGCTTTTCCAGAAGCTTTTTTTTTCTTCGAATTCTCTTTTTTCTTCGGCGCGTTCCTCGAGGCCTTGAGCGGCTTTTTCGCGGTGGCGAGCTTCTTCGAGGGAGGCGGGGTCGCGGCGGACCGTTTCGAATTCGTAGGCAAGGGCGATCTGCTAATGGCTGACTTGCGTTGTTTTTTAGCGGGCAATTTATTCCTGCTTACGGCCCTGTCCGCCGATCATCTGTCAGTCACGGGGGCAGACGAAAGCTGCGAAAAGTCGCGGAGCTGTTCTTGCAGGTCAAGGATTTGTTTCTGCAGCGCGACCATTTCACCGGTGCTCAACTGCGGAATTTCCATGCGACCTTTTGCGATCTGCAATTGGCGCCGGACGGTTGCCTGTTGCAGACCGACCCACCAATCGCGGGCCACGGCCGCGGCGTTCGGTGGGATTCTCTGAAGGAGCAAAGACGAAACCGCCGCCTCCTCCTCAGTAGGCAACGTCGCCATGAACGCGTTCACGGACGGGACATCGTTCGGATCCAGGTCAGCTTCCAGGATTATGCGCAGCATTTCTGCGTCCGGCGTTTGCCCAAGCACGTCCCGCCATCGCTCACTCAAAAGATATTCGCGCGATTCCGAATCGCGCAACGCGAGCAGACAAAGCATCGCGATTTCGTGGCGCAATCTAAGCGGCGATGGACGCTCGTGTTCATCGCTGGACGGATGCCGCTCGCGCGATGGCCGCGCCAAAAGTCGTTCAAAATCCGCCAGGGGCACACCGATCCGCGTACTGACCTTTCGCGCCACCTCACCGCGCATGAGCGGATCGGACACGCGCGACACGGTCCCCGCCAGCCGCCGGGCGAGCTCGATCTTCGCGCCTAACGAATGCAAATCCGCCGTGGCCGTTTCGTGATCAATCCACGACTCGAAAAAATCACGCGCATTCGTCAGTCGCTTTTCAAATGCCGCCTTCCCTTCGCTGCGAATCAGCGAGTCGGGATCCTCGCCCGGCGGCATTTCGGCCACCCGGACGATAAGATCGTTTTGCAACAGCGCTTCGAGGGATCGCTCAGCCGCTTTGTGGCCGGCACTGTCGGCGTCGAAACACAAAACTACTTCGGTGACGTATCGTTTTAAGAGCCGCGCCTGCTGCTCGGTAAACGCCGTGCCCTGTGGCGCGACCACATTTGTGATGCCGCCTTCAAAAAGCGCGATGAGATCCAACTGCCCTTCGCAGACGACCGCGCTGTTCGCTTCGATCAGCGCACGTTTTGTTTTGTGCAATCCGAAAAGCACGTTGCCTTTGCGAAAGAGCGGCGTCTCCGGCGAATTCAGATATTTCGCGCCCTCCGCTTCCTTCTCGAGGACGCGCCCGCTAAACGCGATGACTTCTCCGATGTCGTTGCAGATCGGGAACATGATACGGCCGCGAAACCGATCGTAGACGTCGCCCTCCCGGCGATCTTCGTCTCGCGGTTTGACCAGCCCGCTCTGCAGAATCTCCGGTCGTCGATATCCCTGGTCGAGCGCCCAGCGCAGACACGCGTCCCAGCTGTCGGGAGCGAAACCGATTTGCCAATTCTCGGCGATGCGCCGATCGATGCCGCGTCGCTTGAGATATTCGCGCGCCGTCACTGCGGCCTGCGTTTTCAACAGATTTTCGTGAAACCAGGCGGCCGCGTCCGCATGGATTGCGAGCAGCGTTTGACGGGTCTCGCGATGTCGATCGTCGTCGCCGCCCGAACCGCCGGTTTCAACAATCGGAATGCCCGCGCGCACCGCGAGCTTCCGCACCGCGGCCGGAAACTCGATATGTTCGTAATCCATCACGAACCGAAAAACGCTGCCGCCGACGCCGCAGCCAAAACAATGAAAAGTCTGCCGCTGCGGGCTGACCGTGAACGATGGACTTTTCTCCTGGTGAAAAGGACAGAGCGCCTTCCAACTCGTGCCGGCGCGCTTTAGCGGAAAATACGATCCGATGACCTCCACGATGTCGTTGGCCGCGGCAACCTGCTCGATCGTCTCATTGGGGATAGTGCCCATGCTTGGGGTTTTTGCTCGTGGATTCCGCCGACGATGGCAAACTAACGCAGCGCAGCCAAATTCGCATTCGATTCTCATGATCAATCTGCCTCGCATCCTTTTGGTGGCGGCACTCTTCGTCGGGCCCGCGCGTGTCGGTGCCGCGCGCGAGATCATTCAAAAAGGCGACGTCGTGACTATCCCAGTCGAGGGCGAGATCGCACCGGCCGGGCTTTTGTTTTTACGACGCGCCGTAAAAGCCGCGGAAACGGCCGGCGCGTCGGCGATCGTTCTCGAGATGAATACGTACGGCGGACGGCTCGATACCGCAGAGCAAATGACCGACGTGCTGAACCGCGCAAAAATCCCGACCTACACGTTTGTGAACACAAACGCCGGCTCGGCCGGTTCGTTGATCGCGCTCGCGACGCAACACATATACATGGCTCCCGTGAGCGCGATCGGCGCCGCTGCGCCCGTGCTCGCGAGCGGCGCTGACCTATCACTTACGCAGCGCGACAAGACGGTCTCGTATTGGTCGGCTTTGATTCGCGGCTCGGCGGCGAAGAGCGGCCACAACCCGGATCTCGGCGAGGCGTTCATGTCCAAGGAGAAAGAGGTCAAGATTGGCGATCGCGTCCTTCATCCGAAAGGGTCGTTGTTAACCCTCAACGCGCAGGAAGCGAGCGAGGTGATCAACGGCAAACCGGTGCTAGCTGACGGCGTTGTCGAATCCGTCGCTGGCCTCGCGCAAAAAGCTGGGCTGAAAGGACGGATCACCACTTTTCGCCCCAGCGGATTTGAGCGGCTCGCCTTCTGGGTTACGGCCTTCGCTCCGCTGCTGCTTCTCGGTGGAATTATCGGCGCGTATCTCGAGTTCAAACTTCCCGGTGTCAGTTTGCCCGGGATTCTTTCCGCGATCTGCTTCGCGTTATTTTTTCTCGGTCATTACCTCGCTGGTTTGGCCGGTTGGGAAGTGGCGGGACTGTTTGTCGTCGGAATCGCACTGATCGTCATCGAGATCATTTTCTTCGCCCACTCCACCATCATCATCGGTGTGATCGGCGTTTTTCTTGTCCTCGCGTCACTGCTTTGGGCCATGATCGATCGCTATCCCGGTGAGACATTCATGCCGACCGGCGCGATGCTGACGGTCCCCGTGCTGAACCTCCTGGGCGCGATGATCGCCGCGACCATCGCGATCGCGATCCTGGCGCGATTCCTCCCGCAGACGAACCTTTACCGCCGCTTCGTCCTTTCGACCACTAATCCGCCCGGGCCTTCGCTCGCGGGTGCTTCGCGAGAATTCGTCGGGGCCACGCCCCTCACGACCGGAACGCGCGGCACCTCATTGACGATGCTGCGCCCGAGCGGAAAAGCGCGCTTCGCCGATCACGTGGTCGACGTGGTGACGGAAGGCGAATTCGTCGCGCCGGACGTCGCCGTTGCCGTAGTCAGCAGCGACGGCATGCGCGTGGTCGTAAAGGCGACCTAACCGCCCGCGACGACGCGCACAAACTCGAGGCGATCTCCATCGCTGACTGCGCGTTCGCTCCATTCACGCTGATGCAGTGCGACGCCGTTGTGCTC
>JALYZW010000096.1 GCA_030945725.1 Verrucomicrobiota bacterium
CGTCGAAGGCACTTCCGGCAAGGCGGACATGACGATCCCGATCTCCGGGCCACACGGCAGCGGCACGATCTACGCGGTTGCGACTAAGACAGCCGGGCGCTGGATTTACTCTATCCTGGAAGTCGAAGTGAAAGTGCGAAATCGCAAGGACCGGATCGAGTTGCCGAAAGACTCGTCGGACTAGCGGCGCTGACCTGCAGTCACCTAACAGCGACGAGGTTGATGATCGACTACGTAACGTACGCCGGCTGGCCGAATAACGTCCGGCTCGCTAACGACCACGCAGAAATCATCGTCACGCTCGATGTCGGACCGCGCGTGATCTCGTACCGCATGGCCGGTGCGCGCAACGTCTTCAAGAATTACGAAGCGCAGCTCGGCGGCACAGGCGAGGCGGACTGGAAGATCCGCGGCGGCCATCGGTTTTGGCTGGCACCCGAGGACGCGGTGCTCAGCTACATTCCTGACAACAGCGCCGTCACTCATGAGGTGATCTCGCCCAGTGCGATCGAGTTCATCCGGCCGCCGTCGCCGCTGTTGCCGATCGAGATGAAGCTCGGGATCGCGTTGGACCCCGCATCGTCGCGGGTGACGGTCACGCATCAGGCGACCAACGCAGGGATTCACGCGCGCTCGCTCGCGACCTGGGGACTGACGGTACTCGCGCCTGGAGGCATCGAGTTCATCCCGCTGCCAGCTCTCGGCCAACATCCGCGCGATCTCCTTCCGACGCGTCGCATGATCCTTTGGCCCTACACGGACATGACGGATGCGCGGTGGCAATGGGGCCGGCAGTTCATCACGCTCGCGCAACGACCGGAAGCAGAGCCGACGAAACTCGGGCTAACACACCGCGAAGGTTGGGCGGCTTATCAACTCGGCGATCAATTATTTCTGAAGACGATTCCGTTTACGGTCGGCGCCGATTACGCAGATCTCGGCTGCAATTTCGAGACCTTCTCTAACCACGAGATGCTCGAGCTCGAAGCGCTTGGCCCGCTCGTCCGCCTGGCGCCGGGTGAATCGATAAGTCACGCCGAGGACTGGCATCTGTTCCGCCTGGAATCGTCACCGCCGGATCGAGGTGAGGAAGACGCGCTTGCGGCCTGGTTTGAACCGTTCGTGCGCCGCGCCGGCCTCACAACGTAGGCGAACTGTTCGGCGAGTGCGGCGCGCGCACGCGTAGTCCGATGACCGAGTCCGAATCCAATACATGAAAAAACTGTATTTACTGGCGGCCACGTCCTTACTCGCGTTCGCCGGCGGGCTCCAAGCGCAAAACGATTATGTCGTGCTGGATCGCACGGCGGACGACTACGACCGCGTCGTGACCGAGCCCGACGGTTCTACCCGCGTTTACGACGGTTTGTCGCGCGACCTGAACGTGCCGGTGAACGTTTTGGAGCAAGAACGCGCCACCACCCGGCTCGGGTACGGTGGGCTGTTCATCGCGAACTCGATCGCCGCTGAAACCGGGCGGCCCTTCGACGAAATCGTCGCTCTCAAACAGAGCGGGCGCGGCTGGGGGGAAATCGGTCGTCAGTACAACGTGAACGTCGGCTCGATCGCCAGCCGCACCCACCGCGCTGACTCCTACTTTCGCGGGAATGGAAATGTAAAACGCGACGAGATGAAGGCGGAAAAATTCGTGAACGGCCATGACGCTCGCGACGGAAAATGGAATGGCACCGGAAAAGGGGCCGGGCATGGCAACACGAAGGTGAAGCACCAGCGTAAGATCAAGGGCGAGGGGAATGGTAATGGCCACGGCAAAGGGAAGGACAAAGGCCATGGCGGCGGCCACGGGAAGCATTGAGGCCGCGCCAGCCGTTCGGGCCCGCGAGCCGCAGATCAGGCTGGCGACGACTCCGTCTGAGATCGGGCGGTGCCACGCGGTGATGCTCGAGCTCCGGCCGCAACATCCGGATCGAAAAGCATTCATCCGCCAGGTGCGCCGGCAGCAGCGCGAAGGTTTCCAACTGGCATTTCTCGAAGCCGACCGGGAAGTCCGCGCGGTCGCCGGATTCCGCATCATGGAAATGCTCTTCTCGGGCGAGACGCTCTATGTCGACGATCTCGTCACGCGAGAGGCCGATCGTTCGTGCGGTTTCGGCGCACAGTTATTCGACTGGCTGATCGCGCAAGCCCGGGAGCGGGGCTGCAAACTGCTCACGCTCGATTCCGGCGTGCACCGCTTCGACGCGCATCGCTTCTACCTGATGAAACGAATGCAGATCGCGGCGCACCATTTCACAATCGAACTGTAGCCCGATCGAGGCCTCGCTTCACTCTCGCCGTCATTCCGCGCGAAGCCGAGGAATCCCGTGACCGCATCGACCGTACTGCAACGGGGTCCCTCGACTGCGCTCGGGATGACAGCCGGACCGGCCACAAACGCGCCTTGCAGCGGCCGCTTTCCCCGTTACACTACCGGCTCGTTTATGGCAGAAAGCAGTGACACGATGGACCTGAAGGAATTCCAACTTCATGAGAAAGACACCGGGAGCGCCGATGTGCAGGTTGCACTTCTGACGCGCCGGATCTCTCAATTGACGGAGCACCTCAAGGCCAACGCCAAAGATCATTCCTCGCGCCGCGGCCTCCTCAAAATGGTGGCGATGCGCCGGAGCTTGCTCGATTACCTGAGCAAGTCGAACTCCGACAGGTATAAAAACCTGCTCGAAAAGCTCAATCTGCGTAAGTAACGCAGCGATCTTTCGGCGGCGGACTCCATCCGCGCTCCCGCCATTAGTTAACCACAAAACAACGGCACTCAGGCCGCAGATCCATCTCTGATTAGAGGTTTTAACTCCGAGCGCGCTCGAAGTTAAAACCTACAATCAGGGTGACCGGCCTGGGATTCGCCAATCCTAGAAAGCAGTTAGTTATGTCAAATAAGGTCACGGCCCAAATTGGGTCACATCAGATCTCGATCGAGACTGGAAAAATCGCGAAGCTCGCCGACGGCGCAGTGATCGTGTCATGCGGCGATACGATGGTGCTCACGAGCGCTGTGTCTGCCACGAAAATCAAGGAAGGGCAGGATTGGTTCCCGCTCACCGTCGACTACCGCGAAAAGGCGGCGGCGGTCGGCAAATTCCCGGGCGGCTATTTCAAGCGCGAAGGGCGCCCTTCGGAAAAGGAGACGCTCACTTCGCGCATGACCGATCGCCCGCTGCGGCCCCTCTTTCCGCAGGGTTATCTCTACGACACGCAGATCATTTCCATGCTGCTCAGCGCGGATGGCCAGAACGACCCGGACATTCTCGCGATCAATGGCGCGTCGGCCGCGCTCACCGTTTCCGATATTCCGTTTGCCGGTCCGGTCGGCGCAGTTCGCGTCGGGCGCGTGAACGGCGAATTCGTCGCCAACCCGACACACGACGAGCGCCTCGATAGCGATCTCGACCTCGTTTACGTCGGCACTGAGAACGACGTGATCATGATCGAAGGCTCGGCCCTCGAAATTCCGGAAGCGGACTTCATCAAGGCCCTCGAGTTTGCCCACGGTCACGCGAAGGAAATGATCCGCGCGCAAAAGGAACTCGCATCGCAGATCGGTAAGCCGAAGCGCGAGATGCCGTTGATGACGGTGAATCAGGAGATTCTCGAAATCGCATACTCCGTCGCCGGCGATCGCATCGAAGCGGCGCTCTACAACGAGAAGAAAGTCGACCGCAGCAAGGCGGTGAACGCATTGAACGAGGAAGTGAAAACGGCGGTGCTCGCGAAGTTTCCGGAGGCCGACAAGTTCGCCATCTCCCAAGCGTTCGATTACGTGCAGAAGAAAGCTTTCCGGATCAGCGTGCTCGACAAACAGAAGCGGATGGACGGCCGCGGTTATCAGGACCTGCGTGCGATCACCTGCGAAGTCGGCGTGCTCCCGCGCGCTCACGGTTCTGCCATTTTCCAACGCGGCGAAACCCAGGCGCTCGCGCTCGTCACGCTCGCGCCGATCGAAGAAGCGCAGAACATCGACGCCTACGGTGGCGGCGAAACGTCAAAGAGCTTCCTGCTCCATTACAATTTCCCGCCATTCAGCGTGGGCGAAACCGGCCGGACCGGCGGCGCGAGCCGTCGCGAGATCGGTCACGGCGCTTTGGCTGAGCGTTCGCTCGAGCCGGTGGTGCCAAGCACGGAAAACTTTCGTTACGCGGTCCGCATCACGAGCGAGATCATGGAATCAAACGGCTCCAGCTCGATGGCGAGTGTCTGCGGCGGCATGCTCGCGCTGATGGATGCGGGCGTTCCGATTAAGACGCCAGTGGCCGGAATCAGCGTCGGCTTGGTCACCGAAAAAGCCGACGACGGTTCGATGAAACGCTACGAGCTGCTCACCGACATCATCGGCTCCGAAGATCATTTCGGCGACATGGATTACAAAGTCTGCGGCACGGAAACCGGCATCACCGGCTTCCAACTCGATCTCAAACTTCCCGGCGTCAGCCACCAAATCATGGCCGAAGCGACCATGCGGACGAAAGAAGCGCGCACCAAAATTCTCGGCATCATGGCCGAAGCGATCGGCGAACCGCGCGGCGATCTCAGCAAATACGCGCCTCGGATTGAGACGATCAAAATCAATCCCGAGAAGATCGGCGCGCTCATCGGCCCTGGCGGCAAGACGATTAAAGGCATCGTCGCGGAGACCGGCGCCGAGATTAACATCGAAGACGACGGCTCCGTCCATATCTATGCGACCAGCCCTGAAAGCATGGCGCGCGCGAAGGAAATTATCGGCGGCATGTCGCGCGAAATCGAAGTGGGCCAGACCTACCATGGCCGCGTGGTTTCGATCAAAGAATTCGGCGCGTTCGTCGAAGTCTTCCCGGGCAAGGACGGGCTCGTGCATATTTCCGAGCTGGCGGATTTTCGCGTCAACCGGACCGAAGACGTCGCCAAGATGGGCGAGATGATCTGGGTCAAATGCATCGGCATTGACGACAAAGGCCGGGTGAAACTGAGCCGCAAAGCCGCGCTGAAAGAGCAGGCCGCGGGTGATGGCGGCGGCAACGCCGAGGGCGGCGCCCCGCAACACGATCGCGCCGAGCGGCAGCCGGTGCACTAAGCCGCGAAGACTGCTCGCTTCGAACGCGTGAGCTTTCGAGCGATTGCCTTTAGGTTGATCGGGTGAAGGCCGACGTCGCGTCCGGAACTGTCGTACGCAGAAATGCCGATGGTTCCTGCGCGTGCATCATCGACGAAGTGACGGTCGAAGAACCGCTCGAATTGCGGATCGGCCGCGCCGCGCTGGCCGTGACGATGCGCACGCCCGGCCACGACGAAGAACTCGCCGCCGGCTTCCTGCTCGCTGAAGCCATCGTGCGCACACGCCGCGATCTTCGGGAGCTGGCGCATTGCGTGTTACCGAATTCGCTTGGCAACGTTTTCAACATCACGCTGAGCGAGACCGCGACCTACCGGCCGGATGCAGCGCATCGATTTGGCAGCATTTCGACGAGCTGCGGATTGTGCGGGAAGACAAGCATCGACTTCATTCGACAACAATTTCCGGCGATCGAAAAGCGTAACGAGCGTTCGATCGCGACCTCCGTTTTGCTGCAGCTGCCTGATCAGCTGCGCGGCGCGCAAACGAATTTCGCACGCACGGGCGGGATCCATGCGGCGGGCATTTTCGAGACGAGTGGCCGCTTATTGTTTGTGCGCGAAGATATCGGCCGGCATAACGCCGTCGATAAAGTGATCGGCCGCGCGCTGCTCGACGACCTGCTGCCTTTGCAGCGTCATATCCTTGTCGTTAGCGGCCGGACCTCGCTTGAGATCGTGCAAAAAGCGCTCGCGGCCGGAATCCCCATCGTCGCTTCGGTGTCCGCGCCATCGACTTTGGCGGTGAACTTCGCGCGCGAGGTCGGGCAAACGCTGATCGGTTTTCTCCGACCGCCAACTCTTAACGTTTACTCGCACGTCGAGCGAGTGGCGTTCGACGAGCCGAAACGCTGATTAACCGCCGTCATCTCGCGCGAAGCCGAGGGACGCCGGTGCGAAATCAACGGTCATGCCACGGGGTCCCTCGACTCCGCTTCGCTCCGCTCGGGATGACGAGCAGATGCGAATAATTCGCCCGCGACCGTCTCCACATCCGGCGAGGGCGCGATCGAGATGATGACAAATTTGCTCGTCGGGGTGTTCGAGCGATCGGCCACGCTGTTGATCGGGACAAGCACATTCGCTTCCGGAAAATAGGTCGCGGTGCATCCGCGCGGAAGATCATAAGGCGCGACCTGAAAATGGCGCGCGACCGGTTTTTTGCGACTGGTCCGGCAGCGATGAAACAACTGGATGATTGCGGCCATTCCGCAGCGCGAACGCGCCGCCTGAATGGGAGAGGTCCTTCGCCGTCTTTGCGACTCAGGATGACGGCGTGACGCGCGGGGGCGACCACCGCTATATCGCAATCGGCGCTTTGATCGACGGGTGCGGATCGTAGCCGACGAGCGTGAAATCCTCGAACTGGAAGGCGTGGATGTCCTTCACCGCGGGATTCAGTTGCATCCGCGGCAAAGGCCGAAATTCGCGGGCCAACTGCTGCTGCGTCTGGTCGAGATGATTACGGTAGAGATGCAGATCTCCGAACGTGTGCACGAATTCGCCCGGCCGCAGATCGCAGACCTGCGCGACCATCATCGTGAGCAGCGAGTACGACGCGATGTTGAACGGCACGCCCAGAAACAGATCGGCGCTGCGTTGATAAAGCTGGCAGCTCAGCTCGCCGTCGTGGACGTAGAATTGAAACAGCAGGTGACACGGCGGCAGCGCCATGGTGCCGAGCTCGGCCGGATTCCACGCGCTCACGATCAGGCGGCGGCTCTCAGGATTTTTGCGGATCTGCGCGATGATCTGGTCGATCTGGTTGATGTGACTGCCATCGGTCCCGCGCCAGTCGGTCCATTGCGCGCCATACACGCGGCCGAGATCGCCGTTTTCGTCCGCCCATTCGTTCCAAATTGTGACGCCGCGTTCGTTCAGGTAGCGGATGTTCGTATCGCCGCGCAAGAACCAGAGCAGCTCGTAGATAATCGATTTGAGATGGAGCTTTTTCGTCGTGAGGAGCGGGAAACTTTCCCGCAGATCAAAGCGGGCCTGCGCGCCAAATACCGAGATCGTCCCGACTCCCGTGCGATCTGTCCGCTCGACTCCGCGTTCCAGCACGAGGCGGAGAAGATCATGGTATTCGCGCATCGCTGAATGGAATTATCGAATCGCGACGCGCGGAGCAATAGATTCAGACGGGGTGCGCTTCACTGGCAAATGCGGCGGCTGCGCGGCCGGCGCGCGTGCCGGTCGAAAAGCAACCTTGGAGCAGGTATCCGCCGGTCGGCGCCTCCCAATCGATCATCTCGCCCGCGACGAAAACGCCGGGCATCTTGTGCAACATCAGGTTTGCGTCGAGCTCACGCCACCGGACGCCGCCCGCGGATGAAATCGCCTCCGCCATCGGGCGCGGCTTGATCAGTTGAAGGGTGAAGCGTTTCGCGGCGGTGATGAGAGCGTCGGTATCGGTGAGGTCGAGCGCGCCGATCGTCTCGAGTAGCGCGATGGCCGCGGAGCTGAGCTTCCATGCGCGGAAATGCTCGGCCGGCGAGCGGAGATTCGCGGCGCGTTCGCGCAGCGCTTCCTCGGAGAGCTGCGGTTTGAAATCGATCTGCAAACGCGGCTCGGACATGCCGCGTAAAGTCCGGCCAAGGCGATAGAGCGCGCCGCCTTCGAGCCCATAGCGCGTAATCAACATTTCGCCGGAAACAGATTCGTCACCGGCGCTGACCTGGAGATTTTTCAATGGCATTCCCTCGGCGCGCGCTAACAACTCGTTAGGCCAGGCGACTTCCCAGCCGCAATTCGCCGGCTGCCACGGTGCGATCTCGACACCATGCGGCGCGAGCAAGGCCGGCCAACGGCCATCAGAACCAGTGTCCGGCCACGACGCGCCGCCGAGCGCAAGGACAACCGCTCCGGCACGGACCGTGCGCGCGACGTCATCCGCCGAGAACTCGAGACGCCACGCGCCGGATTCCTGCGTCAGTCCGACAATGCGATGGCCGGTTTCGATCGTGACGCCGTGCTTGCGCAGTCGATCAATCCACGCGCGCAAGAGCGCCGCCGCTTTCTGCCCGCGCGGAAAGACGCGACCGCTCGTGCCGACGTAAGTTTCGACGCTTAGTTTCTCCGCCCATTCGCGCAGAGCGTCCGGACCGAATTCACCCAGCAGATCGCGCCACCGTTCTGGCTCGTCGCGGTAACGGAGCGGAAAATTCTCGACCGGTTCGCCGTGCGTGAGATTCAAACCGCCACGTCCGGCGACGAGAAATTTTCGGCCGACGGAGCGTTGCGCGTCGAAAATCGTGATGCGCGCACCCGTTGCGCGAGCGATTTCGGCCGCCCGAAGACCTGCTGGACCGCCGCCGACAATTGCGATCAAATTTTGATCCCGTGGAGGGCGCGGCGCGATCTGCGCCAACCGGGCCGCGGATGTCATGGCCCAGAAGCTACACGCAAACGCGCCCGTCATCCCGAGCGAAGTCGAGGGACCCCGTTGCAG
>JALYZW010000104.1 GCA_030945725.1 Verrucomicrobiota bacterium
CCACCGGATCGCTCCGAGGTTAAATAAAAAGGAAATTTAAGGCGACAAAAAACCCCAACCCTGTCTTCCGACTTTCAACGGCGTATCCGCAGGTCACTGCCGGGACAAAATTGAGGATCAATTTGCAGTCCCAAATATCCAAAAACACGCTCCGTCCGCTTTCGCATTCAGGAGCCCCGTTTCTGGCGGGATTCTGACCATAGCCGAGCCGATTTTATCGTCAACTCGGATTTCGCAAAAAACTTTAACTTTTTTGCCCGCTCGCCGATTCGATAAGTCGAAAGAGTGGAAACGGACTCCCAGCGGCCAAATAAATTACGCGTCATTTTCGAGGCGTCAACGCCTCGCCCTGCGTCGTCTCTGCTCGCCTCTCGAGCGCGAAGTAGCGTCGGCGAGGCGCGCCGCATCTTAATCCACGTCCGGATGCGTGGACGTTGCGTTGGAAAGTTTGCGACTTGGGCGGCGACCAGCCGGTTTTTCCACGAACGGCCCACCTCGACTTCGTGTGTCAGGGCACGTATGAAGTCCGCCATGCAACGCACTGATGGGCGCGCAGCGAATCAGATTCGCCCGGTGAAATTCGAACTTGGGATCGCCCCGCACGCGAGCGGCTCGGTGCTCGTATCGATGGGCAATACGCGCGTGATTTGTGCCGTCATGATCGATGAAGGCGTCCCGCGGTGGATGAAGGAGCAGGGGGTGACCGGCGGATGGCTGACCGCCGAGTATTCGATGCTTCCTTACTCAACGAGCCCGCGCAAGCCGCGCGACATTACGAAGGGCCGGCTCGATGGCCGCAGCACCGAGATCCAACGCCTGATCGGCCGATCGTTGCGTGCCGTGGTTGACCTCGAGAGACTTGGCGCGCGCACGATGTGGGTCGACTGCGACGTGCTGCAAGCGGACGGCGGGACCCGGACAGCGGCGATTACGGGGGCCAGCCTCGCCGTGGCGGTCGCATGCCGGCGCCTGGTTGACGAAAAAAAGCTTCCCACGGCTCCGATCCGCAAACTTGTCGCGGCGATTAGTGCCGGGGTGCTGGCGGGCGTGCCGGTGGTGGACCTCGATTACAGCGAAGACAAGGACGTGACGGTGGATTTCAATTTGGTCGCGACCGAGGAGGGCGAATTCGTCGAGCTTCAGGGCTCGGGAGAGGAAGCGACATTTTCCGGCGTCGAGCTCGAGCAGATGCTGTCGTTAGGCCGGCGCGGAATTGCGGAACTGATCGCGGCGCAGCGCGCTGTGCTGGCGGAGTTGGCAACGGACACAGTGGTCGTCTGACGGCATCAGCGGATCACCATGCCGGCACGTGGCGTGTTGCTGGCGATGGGCGGCGCTTCGACTCCGAGGCTCGGCGCGTAGGCGGCGAGCGGCTCATTCACAATCGTGACGCGAGCGCCTTTGCCGACGAGGTCGAAAAGCTGGATCACATCGTCCGATTTCATGCGGATGCAGCCGTAGCTGGCGGGCCGCCCGATGTTCCGCTCTTCCGGCGTGCCGTGAATGTAAATGTAGCGACCGTAGGCGTTCGCGTTTTGTGGTTCTCGACCGCGTAACCAAAGAATTCGCGTCACGATAGGATCGCGGCCCGGCGCGTCTGGCGGAATGACTTCGCCGGTGCGTTGCCGATCTTTGAAGACCGCACCGCTCGGCGCGCCGCCGCCGATCTTCGTCGCGATTTCTAGTTCACCGAGTGGCGTGCCGTTACTTCCCGGCCAGTCACCGATCGCGAACTTCGAGGTCGAAACGGGATACGTGCGGACGAGCGCATTTTGATCGAGTAGGGCGAGTCGTTGTTCGCGCACACTCACGATTACAAGGTGACGCTTATCAGTGACGGCGCACGAAATGAGCGCAAGGGTCAAGCCGATGAGGGCGAGACGAATCGCCGCCTGTGTGATGGTCGAGCGCGTCATCGGTTGAATTGAAAAAACTTCTCCGCCGTGGCGGTGGTGGCCTCGGCCAACTCCTCGAGCGGAAGGCCGCGCGCCTCAGCAATCGATTCCGCGACGACCCGTGTGTGCGCTGGTTCGCAACGCTTCCCTCGGAACGGGACGGGGGCAAGATACGGACAATCCGTCTCGACCATGAAGTCGCCTAACGAGAGCTGCGCAGCGACCTCACGGACTGCTGCGGCGTTCTTGAACGTAACGATCCCTGTGAAAGAAACCAGATGTCCGGCCGCGAGAATTTCATCGGCCTGCTCGCGCGTGCCGCCGAAGCAGTGGAAGACGCCGCGCAGCTTTCCGTCATACGGTCGCAGCAATTCCAGCGTGTCCTCCCATGCATCGCGTTGATGAATGACGACATTGAGACCGAGCTCAGCGGCGAGCTCGAGTTGTTGCTCAAACAAACTGGCCTGCCGCGATTTATAGGCGCCATCGTGCAGGCCGGCTTCGAGTTCCTGCTCCGTCTCGGCCTGCAGCGCGCGCGAAAAAACCTGGATGTTTTTCTCTTTCGCCGTCTCGGTGCTCGGCAGTCGATGGTAGTCGAGCCCGGTCTCGCCCATCGCCACGACCCGAGGACTCCTCGCGAGTTCACGCAACGGCGTGATTACGTCCTCGAGCGTTTCGTCGCTTGTCGGGTGAACGCCGATCACGGCGTAGATATTGGGGTATTTTTCCGCGAGCTCCACCGCCCGACGGCTGCTCTGGAGTGAAGTGCCGATCGTGATGATTCGCGTCACGCCGGCGTCGGCGGCCCGCTGCAGGATCTCGTCAAAGTCTGGGGCAAAATCCGGGTAGTCCAGGTGCGCGTGCGTTTCAATCAGCATAAGATAGCGCGAGCTTCCAGCGCGCCGTGAATTCCTACCGCAAGCTGGAAGATTGCGCCACCCTTCGATGACGTGGGTCGTTACGCGCGCGCGTCACCCGCTCCTCTTGCTCGCGGCCGTCACGTTTGTCTCCGGCGCATGCTCCGCGTTTCTCGTCAACGACACGGTTTGTCTCGTCCTCACGCCGCTTGTTTTTGAACTCGTTAGGCACTTGCGCCGCAATCCCATTCCATACCTTCTCGCAGTCGCGATGGCTTCGAATGCCGGCAGCACCGCGACCATCACGGGCAATCCGCAGAACATCATCATTGGCAGCCTGTCGCATATTCCCTATGGCGAATTCGCGCGCGCACTTTCGCCGATCGCGCTGATCGGGTTGGTCCTGACTGTGGCCCTGCTCGCGCTCTTCTTCCGACAGGAATTCTGGACGCGAGAACGGTTGCCCCGCGAAGAGCTGACCGTCACCTACAGTCTTCCCTTGGTCGTGAAATCCGTCGTCGTGACTTTGCTCATGGTCGTCTTCTTTTTCCTCGGCCAGCCCGCCGCGAAAGTGGCGATTCTGGCGGGGGCCATCCTGCTCCTGACCCGCCGGCTGAAAGCAGCGAAGGTCTATCGCGAAATCGATTGGTCCCTGCTCGTAATGTTTTGCGGCTTGTTCATCGTCGTCGCGGGTCTCGAAAAAGCCGTGCTCATGCCGGATATTCTCGCGCAAGTGCGCGCGATGCATCTTGAGAATTCGTCCGCGCTCACGGGTATCACCGCCGTGCTTTCGAACGTCGTCAGCAACGTACCCGCGGTCCTCGTTCTCAAACCGTTCATTAAGCAGCTCACCGATCAGCACCACGCGTGGCTGGTGATCGCGATAGCTTCGACCCTCGCCGGCAACTTCACGATCGCCGGCTCGGTCGCGAATCTGATCGTCGTCCAGCGCGCGCGTGCGCAGAATGTCGAGATCAGTTTCTGGACGTATTTTAAAGTCGGCGCGCCACTCACTGTGCTCACGCTGCTCGTCGGCGTAGGCTGGCTTTCGCGATGAACTGGTTTGCCTGGGCTCTTCTCTCCGCCGTTTTTGCGGGCTCGACCGCGATCCTTGCGAAAGTGGGCGTAGAAGGAGTGAGTTCCAATCTCGCGACCGCCATTCGCACCGCGGTCATTCTCGTTTTCAGTTGGGGGCTGATCTGGTTCACCGGCGAGGCGCGCGGGGTTTCGACGCTGAATCGACGGACGCTCGTATTCCTCGTTTTCTCCGGACTCGCGACCGGGCTCTCCTGGCTCTGCTACTTTCGCGCGTTGCAACTCGGCCAAGCCTCGCAAGTGGCGCCGGTCGATAAACTCAGCGTCGTCTTCGCGATTGGTCTCGCAGCGCTTTTTCTCGGGGAAAAGCTAACCTGGCATCATTGGTTAGGCGGTTCCTTGATCCTCGCCGGCGCGATCGTGCTGGCGGTAAAAACGGCCTAACCTCGTTGACCTAACGACCGGTCGCGCGCGTGCGAGTCACCACTCGACGACCGTGCTCGCCCAGGTCAGCCCACCGCCGAAAACCACCATCAGCACGTAGTCGCCTTTTTTGATCCGGCCGGTGCGGTTCGCTTCATCGAGCGCGATCGCGACCGCGGCAGCGGAGGTGTTTCCGTACCGATCGAGGTTCACGAAAAAGCGATCGATCGGGATCTTCAATCGGTCCGCGATCGCCTCGATGATTCGGACGTTCGCCTGGTGCGGAATGATGCACGCGATGTCCTCGATTTTGAGCCCGGCTTTTTCGAGCGCCTTGTTCGAGGCATCGATCATGGAGATGACCGCCTGCTTGTAAACATCCTTCCCTGACATGTGGATGGTGTGGAGGTTCTGGTCCGCATTCTCGCGCGTGATGGGCGTCTTGCATCCGCCGCCCGGCATAAAAAGAATGTCCGCGAAGCCGCCATCACTCCCGATGTGCGTGCTGATGATCCCGTGTGGCGATTCACCGCGGTGCCGCAGGATCGCCGCGCCGGCGCCGTCGCCGAAAAGCACGCACGTGTTGCGATCGGTCCAGTTCGTGATCGAGCTCAGCTTCTCCGCGCCAATCACGAGCACGGTGTCGTACGTATGCGAGGTGACGAATTGCTGCCCGATTTCGAGCGCGAAGAGAAAGCCCGCGCACGCCGCGGAGACATCGAGACACGCGGCGCGTTTGGCTCCGAGCTTTGTCTGCACGAAGCAGGCCGTCGCGGGGAAATGCATGTCCGGCGAAGCGGTCGCCACGAGGATCAAGTCGAGGTCCTGAGCGGTGATTTTCGCCTGCTCCATCGCGTGGCGCGCGGCTTCGGTCGCCATGTCGCTGGTCATCTCGTCCTTGCGCGAGATCCGCCGTTCCTTGATGCCGGTGCGTGTCGTGATCCACTCGTCGGTGGTGTCGACAATTTTCGCCATGTCCTCGTTCGTGAGAACGCGTTCCGGCACATAGCTGCCGGTCCCGACGATGGAGACGGTGCGCCCCGATTTACGGGATCGCGGGCTCGAGCGGGGCGGTCGTTTCATGGTAGCGGCGAATCTCCTCGACGATATGCGGGTTCACCTGCTGTTCAATTGACTCTGCCGCGACGCGGAGCGCATTTTTGATCGCGAGCGGCGTGCTGGCGCCGTGCGCAATGATGCAGATGCCGTTAACTCCGAGCAACAGCGAACCGCCGTACTCCTCGTAGTTCACCTTCTTCTTGATCGACTTGAAGGCATTCCGGGCCAGCCACGCCCCCGCCATCCGCACTTTCGAGCGCATCAGCTCATGCTTCAGCCATTTGAAGATCGCATCGCCGATCGACTCGCACGTTTTTAGGATGACGTTGCCGACGAATCCGTCGCACACCACCACTTCGACCGGGTGTCGAAAAAGATCGTGGCCTTCGACGTTGCCGCGGAAGTTGAGCGAACTCTGCTTGAGCAGCTTGAAAACTTCCTTTGTCAGGTCGCTCCCTTTGACGTCCTCGCCGCCGATCGACATCAGCCCGATGCTCGGGCTCTCGTAGCCGAGCACGTGGCGCGAATAAACCGAGCCCATGATCGCGTATTGGACGAGATGCTCGGCGCGCGCGTCACTGTTCGCGCCCGCATCGATGAGCACGAAGATGTTCGTCTCCGATGGAATCAGGGCCGCGATGCCCGGACGGTCGATCCCCGGCAAGGTCCGTAATTTGATCGTCGTGGCGGCGACGGCGGCGCCGGTATGACCCGCGCTCACAATCGCTTCGGCCTCGCCTTTTTTCACAAGGTCCACCGCGCGGCTGACCGAGGAATCTTTCTTGCGCTTGACCGACTGGACGGCGCCGTCGCTCATCTCGACCACCTGAGTCGAGTGCACGAGCTCGATGCGGTCGTCCGTGCATCCGTGCTTGTTCAGTTCCGTCTGAATCCGCTCCGTGTCGCCGACGAGAAACAGCTTCGTGATCTGCCGATACTCGCGC
>JALYZW010000118.1 GCA_030945725.1 Verrucomicrobiota bacterium
CTCGGCAGCCTGGATTAACTCCGGATAAGTTGCCAACGCATCGCTGGCCCGGAAATCCTGCACAATGGGAGGCTTAGTACCGATATGCCGGGCGGAAAGACTGGCCGCGCTTAGCTCATCGAGAGAAGGATCGTCAACGCGGATGGTATAAGTGTTGATTGCCGGTCCTTTGAGCTTGCAGGCCATGGCGACGATCATGCTCGAATCCAATCCACCGGAGAGATAGGCGCCGACCGGCACGTCGGCGCGGAGCCGTTTCTCTACCGCCGAGAGAAGCAGTTGCTCGAACTCATCGATCAACTGCTTCGGGTCGCCTGAGATTTCATCACCTTGATCGGGGAAATCCATCACCCAGTAGGCGCGCTCTTCTATGACCGGGTCGGTGCCGTTTTTGTGGCCGGGAGTGATCTGTAAATAATGTCCCGGACGCAGGAGCTGCACCCCTTCAAAACAGGTGATGGGCCCGGGCATGGCGGTGAAAGTAAAGATGTGGTCGATCCCGCGTAGGTCGGGTATCGCCGGCACCATGCCGGAGGCAAGGAGCGCTTTGATTTCGGAGCCGAAAAGGAGCCAGTCGCCTTGCCGCGACCAATAAAGCGGCGCGATGCCGAACCGATCGCGGCCGAGAGTCAGCCGCTGGCGGCGCTCATCCCAGAGAGCGATCGCAAACTGGCCGCGTAAGCGCTCGAACATGCCCTCGTGAGAATCCTCCCACATGTGCGGAATGATTTCCGTGTCGCAATGGGTAACGAAACGATGCCCGCGGGTCTGCAGTTCGGCGCGTCTCTCGACGTAATCGAAGAGCTCGCCGTTGAACACCACTTGCACGCTCTGGTCCTCATTCGAGATCGGCTGCCGGCCATCCGCCAAACCGACGATGCTGAGTCGGCGCGATGCGAGCGCAATTCCGGGGCGCTGCAGGAAACCGTCCTCATCCGGACCGCGATGCACGATCGCCCCTGCCATTCGACGAATGACTTCGTCCGGCACCATTCGCCGTCCGACCAGATCGATGACGCCAGCAATTCCGCACATGACGAGATTCCCTTAGTTCAGACCTCGATCGAGAGCCACTCCGATTTACCGACGCGGTGTTCGGCTGGCTTACAAAAATCAGATCCGAATAGAATAGCCATGCTCCCGTCCAAAATTCTTCCAATTCCGTAGATAGAGTGTGGTCCCGCTCCCGCAGAATGCGCGCTGAACTGGGCAGCAATTTTCCGGTCTGATGCTTATGCCTAATTTGTTAATCCACTGCGCTGTTCCGAGGTGCCAGTCATGAACGAAGAGCGCATAGCAATTATCGGAATAGGCTGTCGCTTTCCCGGCGGCGTGAACGACCCAGACGCGTTCTGGAAGCTGCTGGTCGAAGGCCGAGACGCCGTTTCCGACGTGCCGTCCGACCGTTGGAACATCGATCGGTTTTACGATTCTGAGCCGGGGGTGGCCGGAAAATCGATCGCCCGGCGCGGCGGATTCGTGTCCGGAATCGATCGGTTCGATCCGCAATTCTTCGGCATTTCACTGCGCGAAGCGCCTTTCGTGGATCCGCTGCACCGGTTGCTCCTCGAGACGACTTGGGAAGCGATCGAAGACGCTGGCTTTGTCCTGGACCTCGCGAACGGCACGGACATGGGCGTGTTCGTCGGACTTTCGCACAGTGACTACCAGCAGATCCAGGAACGCAGCGGCATCGGCTCGCACACTTCCACCGGGACCGCTCACAGCATCGCGGCGAATCGTATTTCCTATTGTCTCAATCTACGCGGACCGAGCCTGGCGCTGGATACTGCTTGCTCGTCCGCGCTGACAGCGGTCCATCTCGCCTGCGAACACATCAAGACCGGTCGTTGCAAAACAGCCGTCGCGGGTGGCGTGACGGTGCTGATTTCGCCGGACGGTTTTATTGGATTTTCTCAAGCGGGAATGCTCTCGCCCGATGGTAATTGTAAAGCATTTGACGCCTCGGCGAACGGCTTCGTGCGGAGCGAAGGCGCCGGCATGGTGTTAATGAAGCCGCTCTCCGCGGCGCTCGCGGACGGCGATCCGATTTATGCGGTCATTGCTGGTTCAGCGGTAAACCAGGACGGCCATACCAACGGAATTTCGCTTCCCAGCACGGAGGCGCAGGCGCGTCTGGTGCGCGAAGCGTGCGCACGGGCGCAGATTGATCCGGCGCAAATCGGCTATGTCGAAGCTCACGGCACCGGCACGGCAGTCGGCGATCCGATCGAAGCTCAGGCCCTCGCCAATGCGCTCTGCGAAGGGCGACCGGAGGAAAACGCTCTCGTGATTGGCTCGGCGAAAACGAATCTCGGTCACTTGGAAACCGCGGCTGGTATCGCCGGCTTGATTAAGACCGCGCTGGTCCTAAAGCACCGGCTCATTCCTCCCAACCTTCATTTTGATACGCCCAACCCAAATATCGATTTCGCCGCTTTAAAACTCCGGGTGCCGGTGGTGAGCGAGCCCTTTCCAAAGACGAACGGCATTCGCCTGGCGGGTATCAATTCGTTCGGTTTCGGCGGAGCTAATGCGCACGTGATTCTAGCCGAGCCGCCACCGCGGCCTTTGCCCGCGCCTTCCAACTCTCTGGCGGACCGCGCCTGGCCCATCATGCTTTCCGCCCGTTCCGAGGAAGCGCTCCAGGCGTCTGCTTTGGAGTTAGGTGCCTGGCTGGAGGATCAGCTGAGATTAAACGGTAAGTCCGTCTCACCGCAGCTCCCCGATCTCACCTACACGCTTGGCGCGCGGCGCAATCATCACTCGCACCGGCTCACCTTGACGGCGCGCTCGGTGGCCGAGTTGGCGAAAGAACTCGGTGCTTTCCCAACCGGACAAGCGGGACCAACTCTGCGGAGCGCCTTTACCCCGCGGCTGGAAAAGGCAGCACGCGTCGTTTTGGTCATGAGTGGCCAGGGGCCGCAGTGGTGGGGCATGGGACGTGACCTCATGCGGCACGAACCGGTCTTCCGAGCAACGATGGAAGCCTGCGATGCGGCGTTGCGACCCTCGGCGCGTTTTTCGCTCCTGGAGGAATTGGCGCGCTCGGAAGCAGACTCCCAAATGCATCGCACGGAAATCGTGCAGCCCGCCATTTTCGCGATGCAGGTCGCGCTGGCTGATCTCTGGAAATCGTGGGGCGTGCAACCAGTGGCGATCATGGGCCACAGCACAGGAGAGGTGGCAGCGGCCTGCGCGGCTGGCATTCTCAGCCTGGAGCAGGCCGCCCGAGTCATCGCGCTGCGGGCGCTCCACATGGAGGATCACGCACCGACGGACGGAAGCATGCTGGCTGTCGGCATGAGCGCGGATGAAGCGCGTGCGGTCATCGCCCGGCATGACCGAGGGGTCAGTATCGCGGCGTTCAACGGACCTCGTTCGCTGACGCTTTCCGGTTTAAAATTTTCGCTCGAGCGCATCGCTGCCGAGCTGGAGGCAGCTGGCATTTTTGCGCGTTTCCTGAAGGTGGCGAGTCCCTTCCATCACGAAATGATGCAGCCTGCGGCGGATGCGATCGAGGCCGCGCTGGCCGACCTTACGCCACACGCGGAAACCGTTCCGTTTTTCAGCTCGGTCACCGGCGAACGGTGCGCGGGCCGGGAGTGCGATGCCGCGCACTGGGCGCAGGGCGTCCGCGCGCCGGTGCAGTTTGTGTCCGCGGTCGACGCGCTCTCCGAGTTTGGCGTGGATGTTTGGCTGGAACTAGGCGCGCATCCGGCATTGGTGCGTTCGATCGAGGAATGTCTCTCGGTGGGTGGCGCTAAAGGCACCGTGATCGGCTCAGTTCGCCGGGAACGTGAGCACGCTTCCGCGCTGGAAGCGGCCATGGATCTGCACCGCGCGGGCGTGGAACTCAATCTTGCGGCGATGACGCCTTCGCGCCGGCTGCTCGGTTTGCCTGCTTATTCCTGGGACAAGAGCCGCTGGTGGCATGAGTCCAACGAGATGCGCGACAGTCGGCTGGCACCGGGTGGTCGCGGATTACTCGATGAGCGGTTGCACCGCGCGACCCCGACCTGGACCGCACGGTTGGACAGCCGGCACATGGCTTTCCTGAAGGATCACCGCGTCGAAAATCTGATCGTGTTTCCTGCTGCAGCGTTTGTCGAGATGGTGCTCGAAGCGGGTGCGCAGTGGTTCGAAGGAAAACCCTTCGCGGTCGAGGATTTCGAAATCCGCAAACCGCTCATTCTGCCCGACCCTCCATCTGGGTTACTCCTGGAACTGAGTTACGAGCCTAACGAGCGCACGTTCGCGATTCAGAGCCGGTTTGAAAACGCAGCTTCCTGGTCGGTTCACGTCGTTGGATCGATGCGCGGCGAGCGCACGGAGTCGCCGTTCGCCGCTTCGACTTGGGGGAGCCTTAACGAGTCGGATTTGGAAAAAATAGATCGCGAGAAGTTCTACGGCCAAATGAGCGACCTCGGTCTGCATTACGGCGAGGAGTTCCAACCGATCCGTGATCTCGCCGCTGGCCCTGGTAAATCGGCGGGGCGCATTTCACTTACCGACGCGAGCGCCAGAAGGGCGGGAGAATATTCTCTGCACCCTGTGCTCTTCGATGGCGCGCTGCAGATGTTCTTCGCCGGAGCGGCCAGGGTGGAAGGGCTTTCCGCTGGACTCCGACTGCCGGTGCGTTTCGCGCGAATCTTGTTCCTCCGCTCACCGGGCGCAGGCGGTTTTGTGCGCACGAGCGTAACCCAGGCGAACGAGGATTTCTTCGAAGGCAGCGTCGACTTGTACGACAACGCGGGCCAGCCGTGTGTCCGAGTCGATGGCTTCCGGGCGATCAGCGTACAAGGTGTGCGCCGCGCCGGCGAAGGACGCGATCTCGTTTATCACGTCGGCTGGGAGAAAACTGACGCGCCGATTGCACGCGCGCAGCGCGAAGCGGTGCCATTGGCGCGTCTGCAGAGCGTGGCGCAGCAGGCGCTCGATGAGGTGCTCGATCTGCGCGGACGGGACTCGTTGCGAGCGGCTGCCACGGCTGGCGACAAATTAACCGCGGCATTTGTGGCGGCTGCGCTGCAAGAAATGGGCGCATCGACCGACCCGGGAAAAACTTTTACGGCGGATTCGCTGGGAGTAGTCGAGACGAAGCGAACTATTTTCGCGCGAATCATGGACGGTTTGGTTCAAGAAAAATCGCTGGTTGGAACAGGCGACGGCTACCAACCGACTCCGACATTTCTGTCCGCAGCCACTGAAGCGCCCGAATTATTCCGCAAATTCATCAC
>JALYZW010000178.1 GCA_030945725.1 Verrucomicrobiota bacterium
CCATACGCTCGACTCGGCCTCGAGTACGACATCGCCGATCACCGTCGCGTTCGACGCGACGAAAGCCGCGGCCGTGATCTGCGGGCCACGCTCCAGGCGCCGCTGAACGCCCGCCAGGCCGACCGGCAACGGATCATCGGGACGGTGCATGATACGAGAAGTTGCGCACGCTTCCGCCATCCGACAATCGCTTCGCGCGAAAGAAAAAGATTGTTCGCGAGTCAGCGGCTGGCTAGAAAAAAAGGGCGCGGCGTCACGAGCATGCCCGCCGACGATTTCCGCCACCTCATAATTTCCCCCTCGCAACCGAGAAAACCCGTTTCGCTCTCCGGCAAAACGGGTTTTCTTATCTCCCAGCGGAGCGAACGCTAAATTTGCGCAATGGAAGAGGGACCTCCGCACACGATCACGCCGTTCGTTTTCTCCGATCCCGGCGGGAAACGCTGGCCACGCCTGCGCCTCACGCTGCTGGTCCTGGCGATCATCGGGTTTCTGGCGAGCGTGCTGTTCGTCCAGACGCTGTTTATCTCGCCCCAACTCAGTCTGCCAATCGCGCTGCGCCAGTTAAAAGGTCAGCTCAAGGCGATGCAAAAAGCCAATCCAGCCGGTCCGGTCGGGGTCGCAAATCCTCTCTTGTGGGAGAAATTTGCAGCGGCGCGCAAGGCAGCAAAAAAATTGCCCGCTACACCGGTCGCGCCCTCGGCGCATCCGCGGAAAAAAGCGCCGACCGACGAGGTGCGGCTCGGATTTTACACGAACGGCGACCCGTACAGCTACACGTCGCTCGAGCAGCACGCGGCTTTGCTCACGCACGTTTGTCCCGAGTGGATGGTGTTGGTGAACGGCTCGGGCGATCTGCAGATCGATCCCGATATTCGCGTGCCCAAACTGGCGGCGGCAAAGGGGATCGCCTTGATGCCGCTTCTGACGAATCTGGTCGGCGAAGCGTGGCAGCCCGAAGCGGTGGAGAACCTCGCGCACGGCCCGCCCGAACGTCAGGACAAGTTTATCAAGAACGTCCTCGCCGCTTTGAATCAGGTGAAAGCCGCCGGTGTCGTGATTGATTGGGAGCAGATCGATCCCGCGTACAAAAAGGATATCACGGCGTTCCTCGATAAGTTCACGGACGCGCTGCATTACGACGACAAACAGCTCTGGCTTTGCGTGCAGCCGGGACAGGATCTCGACTACATCGATTTCGACGAGCTCTCCGATAACGTCGATCGCTTCGTGGCGATGCTGTTCGACGAGACGTCGGACATCGACGCCCCCGGACCGCTCGCCTCGCGCCGCTGGTTTGAAGGGTGGCTGCACGTCTTGCTCGATGGTGCCGACACGCGGCAGTGGATCATCACGCTCGGCAGTTATGGGTACGACTGGACCGCCGGCGCGAAGAAAGCGGAGGTGATCAGTTTCCCGGAGGCAATGAGCCGCGCGAGCTACGCGGAAGTCGCCTCCGCGTCGGTGGGCGCGCCGGACTACAATCCATATCTTTATTATCAGGACGCTGGGAAGGACCACTCGGTTTGGTTTCTGGATCTGGTCACCTTGTTAAATGAGGTGCGCGCGGTCCGCGGCGCGCACGCCGGCGGGTTCGCGATCTATCGGCTGGGGACGGAAGACACCGCGCTTTGGGACGGCTTAAATGTGCCGGCTGATTTCAAACTGGACGTCGCGACTCGGCCGTTGCTCGAGACGCTTCGCGGGACCGACACCATCACGGACATCGGCGAAGGCGAGATCGTGTCGGTCGATGAAACGCGGGCCGATGGCGCCCGCGCGCTGGCCGTGGATGCCGAAGGTTATCTAACTGAAACCTACACGAAGTTCCCGCAATTTCCGACGCTCTACCATCAGGGCGCAGGAGAACCGCACCAGGTTGCTCTCACCTTTGACGACGGACCCGATCCCGACTGGACCCCGAAGATTCTGGATATCCTGAAAGCGGCCAACGTAAAGGCGGCCTTCTTCCTTGTCGGCACCAATGCCGAACACTACCCAGCACTCGTTAGGCGGATCGTCGACGAAGGTCACGAGATCGGGAATCACACCTATTACCATCCGAACCTGGCGCTTTGCTGGCCCGAGCATATCCGCGTCGAGTTGAACGCGACTCAGTTACTTTTCGAAACGATCACCGGACGTTCGACCACGTTATTCCGTCCGCCCTACGCGGCGGACACTAACCCGTCGAAACTCACGGAGCTAACCCCGCTGAATCTCGCGCAGGATTTGGGTTACCTCGTCGTCCTCGAGAATATTGACCCGCAGGATTGGGCGAAGCCGGGAGCGAATATCATCCTGCAACGCATCAAACAACAGCGGCGCGACGGTAGCATTATTCTGCTGCACGACGCGGGCGGCGACCGCTCACAAACCGTGACCGCGTTGCCGCAGATTCTCGATTACCTGAAGACGCGCGGTGACACGATCGTTCCCATCAGCACCCTGCTCGGGACGACCAGGGACGCATTGATGCCGCCGGTCGCGGCGGACCGATCGATGAAACGTTTCGTGAGCGGCGCCGGGTTCCGGATCTTTCACGCCGCGGAAGAATTTCTGTGGTCGTTCATGCTCGTGGCGACGGCGTTGGTCGTGGTTCGTACGCTGTTGGTGATCTGGCTCGCGGCGCGTTTCCGCCGCACCGCGGCCGGTGAATTCACGGGGCCGGTTAGCGTAATCATCGCCGCGTATAACGAAGGCAAAGTGATTGCCGAAACGCTCCGCTCGGTGCTCGCGACCGACTACGCGGGCGAGGTGGAAGTCCTGGTCGTCGACGACGGATCAGTGGACGACACGGCCGCCGAAGTCGAGCGGATCGCGGCGACGGACGCGCGCGTGCGGTTATTGCGTCAGCCAAATCTCGGGAAAGCAAGGGCCTTGCAGCGGGCGCTCGCCGCGATGCGCCACGAGGTGGCGGTTTTTCTCGACGCGGACACGCACTGCCAGTCGGATACGCTTCGATTTTTGGTACAACCGTTCGCACGCGCGGATGTGGGCGCGGTGTCCGGCCACGCGAAAGTCGGGAATCTTCGAACCTTCATCGCGCGCTGTCAGGCTCTCGAATATACCTGCGGTTTCAACCTGGACCGGCGCGCCTACAGCCGATGGAATTGCATCACCGTCGTGCCGGGCGCGATCAGTGCGATCCGCAAGTCGGCGATCGACCAGGCGGGCGGGCTGAGCCTGGAGACCCTCGCGGAAGACACCGATCTCACGCTGACATTGCACAAACGCGCGCAGACGATCGTTTACGTGCCCGAAGCGATCGCCTGGACGGAAGCTCCGGAGACTGTGCGGACGCTGGCGCGACAACGTTTTCGCTGGGCCTACGGGACGCTGCAATGTTTGTGGAAACATCGCGACATAGTTTTCAACTGGCGGTATCGCGCGCTCGGGTGGTTCAGCCTGCCGAGCGTCTGGTTTTTCCAGATCGCGCTCGTTGCGATCACCCCGATGGTCGATCTGTTCCTGCTTGTTTCGTTGCCCTTCGGCGCGTGGCATGCGGTGTTGCCATTCGTAATCGCGTTCCTGGCCATGGACGTGATTCTCGCCACGCTCGCCTGCGTCATTGAACGTGAACCGGTCTGGCGCGCGTGGCGGATTTTGCCGATGCGGCTGATCTACCGGCCGATGCTCAGCTACGTCATTTGGAAATCAATTTTGCGCGCCGTGAAAGGCGCGTTTGTGACGTGGGGAAAACTGGAACGGACGGCGAGTGTGCCCGCCCGCGCGTAAGCTACTGAATGCGCGGCAGCGTTTATCGGCGACTCGCGAGGGCCCTTGCGCTCTTCGTTGCTCTGTCGCTCCTAGAGTTCACCGGCTGCCACAGAAGTTCCAGCGCGCCTGACGAGACAACGAAGTCCGAGGCGCGGGTTGAAGTAGCATTACCGGAACAAGGCGCTTACACCGGCGCGTTCATCGATTTTGGCGACGCGGAAGATGAGGTCACGATCGAGATGATCGATGACTTCGAGCAGATGGTCGGAAAACACCAGGCGATCATCGCCTCATCGAGTTACTGGGGTGAACAGAGTTTTCCCACCGCGAACCTGAACGTGGTCTGGCGATATGGCGCGATGCCGCTCGTCTTCTGGTCGCCGTGGGACAAGCCCTACGTGCAGAACAAGGGCCCGGATCGCTTTAGTTTAAACACAATCATCGAAGGACAGTGGGACACGTATATCGATAGCTGGGCGGACGCGGCAAAGGCTTTCGGCAAACCGATGGTGGTAGCTTTCGGGGTGGAGATGAATGGCGACTGGTTCCCGTGGTCCGGCTGGTATTACGGTGCCGATGAATGGGTCGACGATCACGACGGCGAATGGGAAGGGCCGGAGCATTTCAAGGCCGCGTATCGGCATGTGGTCGATCGCGTCCGGGCGCGCGGCGCTTCGAACATCAAGTGGATGTTTCACACCAACAATTATTCCTATCCACTCGATACCTGGAACTTTGCCGCCGCCTACTATCCCGGAAAGGACTACGTCGATTGGTTAGGTCTAAGTGTCTATGGCCAGCAATTCCGCGACGAACCGTGGGCTAACATGATGTCGCTCGTCGATTGGCCTTACGAGGAGATGTGTCGGCTCGATCCGGACAAGCCGATCATGATCGCGGAGTGGGCGACCGGAGAGTTCCCGCGCTCGGGCAACAAAGCGGCCTGGATCAAGGATGGACTGGAGTTATTTCGGACGCGCTACCCGCGTGTGAAGGCAGCGGTTTATTGGCACGAGCGCTGGCAAAACCCCGACCAGACTTACAGCAACCTTCGAGTCAATTCGTCCGTCGAATCGATCAACGCCTACCGCGAAGGGGTCGCCAATCCCGACTGGCACGGCGACTTGATCCTAAAACCGGCTAGTCGTCCGAAGTAGGCACATCACGCGGCTCCGCTTCGATTTTCTTTTTTTCGGGCGGAAGTTTTCGCTCGAGATCGAGCACGAGCTTCCACGCGCCACCAGGATCGGTGCGCCATATTTGCAGGTAATGTCCGCGCTCCGTCGTGTGATTATTACGCGCGAGCGAATATTTGCCGAAGTCATAACCGAGATCGCCCGTGCGACTGAGACCGCCGCCGAGCGGATGCATCGAGAGTCGGCCGCCGCGCGACTTCAACAGCTCCGCGCCCGCCGCGCGCCCGACCGCCGGCAAGACGCCGTCGCGATAGACGCGCACATCCGCGTCCGCCTGCGCCGCGACGGCCGCAGCGATGTCATGACTGGCCGCCTCGACGAAGCGCTTTTGGGCGCGTTGCGCAGCTTTTCTGGCGGGTTCGATTTTTACGGGCTCGTTCAATCCGTCATCCGCAAACGACATTTCGGCGGGTCCCGGCGGCGCCGGAAGAGCGCCGTGATCGATCCCGTAATCCAGCGCCACTTTCCAGCCGCCGTCCGCTTGTTTTTTCCAGATCGAGACGAAATGGCCAAACGCATCCGGCTGTTCCTGGTCTTTCATTTTTCGCCATTCCCACGGGCCGGTGTCGTAGCCGAGATCAGCGCCGCGCGAGACAGCGGCGAAGGTGGCTTGCCAGGCGAGTGCGGCATCGCTTTCGGCCCGGTCCTTCCACATTTGCTTTCCGTTTACAGGGCCGGGATCGAAGAGAACGGCGTCATCGGCGAGGAACTCGAGAAACGCAGCGCGGGTTCCCTGTTCGCGCGCCCGCTCGAAAAAATGCGTCTCGTTCTCGACGATTGCGCGCACGGCTTCGGCCGGCCGTTCCTGTTCCGCGCCTGCGAAGCGAGAGCCCGCGACGAGCGCGGCGAAGAAAATTCCAGCGGGTTTAGACAAAATCCGGGATTGGCGGCGTCTCGTTAGTTGAAGACCGTAAAGAGGGTCATGGAGAATGTCGTCACTCATGAAGATTGGAAAGTTTGTTTTTGCGAACTCGCGCCCGGGCTCGTCCTCTTCGCCCGGCAGTTCGTCCGATCCGCGAGCGACGCCGAAGATATCGTCCAGGATGCGTTCGTGCGCTTCTGGCGGAAGCAACACTCGATCGAAAATCGCGCTCTCCTCTTCACCACCGTCCGTTCGATTGCACTCGACGTGCTCCGTCGGGATAGCCGCCGCGCGCGGCGCGAAGCGGTCGCTTTCGTGGACGCGGACGACAGCGTCTCTCCGCATTTCGACGCCGAAGACGACGCCGGGCGCGCGCTCGGCAGGGCGGTTGATGTGCTCCCAACCGAACAGCGCGAGGTCCTGGTGATGAAGATTTGGAATGAGCTCACGTTTTCCGAAATCGCGACCGTTCTTGGCATTTCGCAAAATACGGCGGCCTCGCGTTATCGCTACGCGCTCGCTGCGCTCAAGAAATCGCTCGTTCCCAATGAATGATTTTTCCGAACTGGAAAGCGACCTGAAGAAGCTGAGACCGCGGAACGTAGCGCCGAATTTAATGGCGCGCGTGGAGCAGGCGCTCGCGCTGCCTGAAGCGCAAACGCCATCGGCTGGCGTGACGCGTGCCCCGCGCAAATTGCATTGGAACTGGTGGCCGCTCGGCCTTGGCCTGGCCGCCGCTGCGGGATTTCTGTTGCTCGCTCGGATGAATTTCGATCAGCCGACCGCGAAGCCGCAGACGTTCGCTGCTGCGACGCCATCGACTCAGACCTCGCCGACAACCGCGCGAGCAAACTCTCTGGCCAGCGACGGCACATTCGTCCCGTCTGGCTTGACGCAGGTCGTCTACCGAACGCAGGACGAAGGCTTGCACTTTGCGCAAGGCGCGGACCGGCCAGTGCGCCGCGTGCGCTCAAAAAAGCGCGAGACGCTCCAGTGGGAGAACTCGGCGACGGGCGCGTCGCTCCGCGTTTCGTACCCGACTGAGGAAGTCACGCTCATCCCGATCTCGGGCCAGTGATTTCACGCGATTCAATCAACCAAGCAACGAGAACCAACCAACCAATGAAAACAACCAGCATCGCGATTATCGCAGGCGCGAGCCTGCTCTCCATCACCGCCTTCGGCCAAACCCCTCCGGCTCCTCCGGCCCCGCCTGCGCCGCCGGCTCCAGCTGCTCCCGGGGT
>JALYZW010000194.1 GCA_030945725.1 Verrucomicrobiota bacterium
GCATACGAGTTATTGGAAAGAGTATGGGGGAGGCTACCGCTCACCCACAACTTTTGTTGAATTCTCCAAGCATCTGATCGACCAGGTCCACGCGTGGCATTCGAGAAGTCCCGAAGAGTTAAAGGTAACTTACTACACTACTCACATCCGAGGGATGCATGTGTACGATAGCATCATTGCTTTCGACAAGGATACTGTTACTCCTCCACATTCAAGTAAGACAGGCACACCATCCTGGACGCCGTTCGAGGAGGAGAAGGCCTTCCCCGCCACTAAGGAGTCGGTTACGTACGCCAAGGTATTTGCTCCCGAAAACGGACAAACGATAGAGGGCCTCTCCAGTAGCGTCGAAGTAAGCGCGGGGAAGTGGCAGCGACTCAGAATCGAACTTCCCTGGGGCATAGGGGATGGAACCGTCCCATTGCGTTTCGATCCTGCCGCTCGTCCTTGCGTTCTCGATGTCGCGACGGTCTCGCTGCGCTCACGGGCCACCTCCGAGCTTGTCTGGCGGACGGCTCCGCGTGGAGGTCTCGACGCCTTACGGATCGGGGGTACCTGCCTTAGAATTCCGCATCATCGACTGCTGAGACTGTTCAGCTACGCGGAGGATCCGCAAATTTATCTTCCCAGTTTGTCCGGGGAAGCCTTTGAAGAGCCGCTTATGTTCGAAGCCTGGGTTCGCTTCGATGCATCGGCTGCCGCGATGGAAAAGGCAGTGGCGGCCTTAAACTCGGTCCTTGCGCGCGATCCGAATGTAGGTGAAGCAGTTCCGCTTTTAAAGTCTAGCGAGCCAGCTGCGCTAAACATCGGATCAGCGGCGTTGGTCGGTGATGATTCCGTTTCATTATCCGTGTATGCAGCTTCAGCGTTGGGCTACGCCGAAGACCGCACGCTGGAAATTCCGTACACTCTCCGGCGCTGGGCTCATCTGCACATCGCGCTGGAACATGGTCTCGGGACGAGTCAGCTTCGCTTTGATCCGTTGGTCGTTCCGGGGATCATCGACGTCGCCGGCGTTGCGCTTAAATCGGCTGTCACCGGTGATGTCCTTTGGAAAGCCAACGGCGACGGGGGATTGGAAACGCTCGTTGCCGGCGGGTCCGCGATAAGAATTCCGCATCCCCGCTTGGCTCGGTTCTTCAGCTACGGGGAGGATCCGCAGATCTATCTACCGCCGTTGGTCGGTCCGGAATTCGACGGCCCATTGCGATTAGAACTGTGGCTAAAGGCAGAGACAGGCGCCGGGGCAATTCGTTTGGGTTTGACTGAGCTTGTGACCGACAACGCCCGCACCCTCAGCCAAGCACAGGAAACGCAAAGAGTGCTGCAAGACGCGGCGCGAAGCAGCGTGGAGAAAGAGGCACAAACTCGTTCCTTAGAAGAAGCACTGCGCGAACGGGAGGAAGCCTTGATGCAAGCCCAGAAGGCACTTCTGCACGAGAAGACGATCACGGAGGAAGCGACGCGAAGCAATGCTGAAAAAGAGGGACGAATACATTCGCTGGAGGCAACGCTGCGCGGACAAGCGAATGCCTTGGTTCAAGCCGACGAAGCGCGCGAACGGGCGAAGACGATTGCGGAGAACGCTTGCCGCACGGCGGCCGCGACGGCTGTAGAAGTTCGATCGCTGCGCGAGGCTCTCGCGCGTACTGAGGACGCAGTTTCAAAGCTTGACGCAGAACTAATGTTAAAGAGCGAACAGATGGCCACACGTACAGAGGAGCTTTCGGAAGCGCACGAAGAGACAGAGGCAGTCAAACGGCACCTCGAGGCACACCGGACAGCGGTTTCGCACGCTCAGCAACGATTAACATCCGCGGAGGGTGAACTCGAAGACAGTCGCCGCGATCTGCTGCAAACGCAGATCGAGCTGGCAACCACGACAAACGAACTGACTGAAGTTGTTGCCGAGCTGGCGGAGCTGAAGCGACAGTTCCTCAAGTTTCAAAAGAAAGCTGAACAGCGTGAGGCCGAGAAACATTCATGGTCATTTTTGAGGCTGCTGGATTTTGGACGAGGCCCGCGACAGGAGCCGGCGGACGCGCCCCAAGTCGAGTTCACCGAGCCAGCACGCACGTTTTGGCTTGAGCATCCTACCGTTGCCTCGAAACAGGGGACCGAGACAACGATTGCCGGTTGGGCTTTGAGCTCAGCCGGGAGAAAAATCGATGGAATTCGTGCGGTATCCAATGGGAAAACGTTTGTCGGGCAGCATGGATTCGAACGAAAAGACGTCGCGGCAACTCAGCGAAATAACCCTGATGCAGGGTTGTCCGGTTTCCACATCAACGCAGCGCTGCCGGTAGGGGTCCACGAAGTATCGCTTCAGCGATTAGTTAAGGGCCGTTGGGAAATTTTTTCTACCTTTCAACACGAAGTGCGACTTCGCGATCCCGACTACGCAGAATCAGATATCCCGGTTCGGAGTTAGGGAATCTGGATTACCAAATTCCGCGCTGCGGTCGGCTAAAAGGATCAAACGACCATTCCATCTGGCGGGGCAGACGAGCCATTTGGATTCGATGTCGGACCCGCAGGCGGATTTGGCCGGGAATTGCTCAGCAACTCAAGTTGCTCGAAGCTTGCCGGAGGGTGAATCCGACGGCGAAGACGCGCTTCGGGCGACTAGAGTCCAATGAGAGGCTGATGGCTTCCCCTAGAGAAGAACCCGGACGCCAGCGTGTGATTTTGCACTGCGTTATAATCGGGCAGCAATTCAGTGCCAGCGAAGGCGGATGTGGAGGGGCGCGCTTTGTCGCGTTCCATCGGGGAGGACGGGAGGCCGCCTTCCCCGTAATTCTAACACAACGACGACGAATCGGCCATCCCCCGAGATTGTGGAGCCGATCAAAAAATCAAAGCAGGGTTGCCGCGGAATTATTGGCGTGCTTGACGTGGTAGCTACCGTAGCTACTTTGATTCAGGATGAAAGCTGTTGGCGTTAAAGCGCTCAAAAATAACCTTAGCCACTATCTCAGAGAGGTGAAGGGAGGGGAGACTGTCTGGGTCACCGACCGGGATGAAGTCATCGCGGAAATTCACCGGCCAACGACTTTCGTCCCGGGTAAAGTTAGCCGCTGGGAGACCTGGTTAAACGATCAGGAACGCCGTGGCAAAATCCGTCGAGCCGAAGGGGAGAGTCCGTCGCCTCGGGAGCTCCAAAAATTGAAGCCCTGGGCAGTCCCCACTAACATCCAGTCAATCTTGGAAGAATCGAGAATGGATCGGGACTGAATATGCCGGTCTATTTTGATTCCAGCGTGTTACTCGAGGTGCTTTTCCGTCAACCGCGCGCAGGGCAGTGCATAAAAATCTGGTCTGCGGAGCGGGACCGTCATTCCTCTCTGTTATTGGTCGCCGAATGCGTGATAAACATCCGCAAAGCCGGTTTCTCGGGCGCTGCGAAGGTGCGTGACGCGTTTGTGAGCGAAAGATTGGCGACATTAGAGAAGCTTGCCAAGGCGATGTCGCTGAGACAGATCGACGATGAAGTGATCGAAATTTTGCAGACGCGGCCGGAACTGGCCCGCTGTCGGACGCTGGATGCACTGCATGTCGCATCTGCTCTCCTGCTTCAGGAACACCTCGATGAGCCGCTCGAAATTTGCTCGCTGGACAAAAGGCAGCGTGAAATGGCCCAGGCCGTGGGATTAAAGGTGTCCCCCTGAGGATTCTGTCGCTTGCGCCGCACGCGCTTTTTGCGAGGGAGGCGGCTTAACAGACAGGGTGGACGCCGCAAGTCCGCCGCGCGGGCCGCAGGAAAGTTGTTTGTCTTCTGCTTCGCGGGCGTGAGATGGCTGCGGGGTCCAGACGTGCTTTCGTGCGGCGATACCCTATGATTGGCAGTCGATGACATTTGAGAACGCGAACGTACTCATCTCGGGCGGTCTCGGGTTCATCGGTTCCACGCTTGCCATTCGGATTCGTGAGTTGGGCGCCAAGGTCAGCCTGATCGACACGCTGTATCCTCATTACGGCGGGAATTTGTTTAACGTCGAATCGCTAAAGGATCGGGTCGCGATCCATCGCGTCGATTTGCGGGATGGGGCGCAGGTTCGTGAGTTGGTGCGCGGTCAGGACTTCGTTTTCAATCTGGCCGGGCAGACGAGCCATTTGGATTCGATGACGGATCCGCAGGCGGATTTAGCGGCGAATTGCTCGGCGCAACTCAATTTGCTGGAGGCTTGCCGGACCGGGAATCCGACGGCGAAGATCGTCCACGCCAGCACCCGGCAGATTTATGGGCGACCGAGTTACTTGCCGGTGGATGAGGGGCACCCGCTCCGGCCAGTCGATATCAACGGCATTCACAAACTGGCGGGCGAACAGTATTTTTCGCTCTACCATCGCGTCTACGGAATGCGGACGACGGTCCTGCGGCTGACGAACACGATTGGCCCTCGGATGCGCGTGAAAGATGCACGTCAGACGTTTCTCGGGATTTGGGTGAGCAAGCTTTTACGCGGCGAGGCGATCGAGGTTTGGGGCGGCGAGCAGTTGCGCGATTTTACTGACGTGGACGACGCGGTGGATGCCTTTCTGCTCGCGGCGTTGAAAACGGCGGCTGAAGGCCAGATTTATAATCTAGGGGGAAACGAGGTGCTGAATTTGCGGCAGCTCGCCCAGATGATGGTGGAACTGACGGGCGGCAAGTTTGTCGTGCGGGAGTATCCTTCGGAACGAAGCCCGATCGATATCGGCGACTACTACGCGGATTATTCGAAGATCACGGCGGCGCTCGGTTGGACGCCGCGCATTCCGCTGCGCGCGACTCTTATTCGCACGCTTGATTACTACCGCGACGCGCTGCCGCATTATCTGTAGCGTGACGCCGAACTGCGGCGGCGCAGGTCATTGATCGTGGATCAGATTCTTCAAACTAATCCGGGGCGCGCGTACGCCGCGCGTCGCGACGAAATCGATGCCGCGGTGCGCCGCGTCTGCGAAAGTGGCAGATACATTCTCGGAGACGAAGTCGCGGCGTTCGAACAGGAGTTCGGGCACTACATCGGTACGCCGGCATGCGTCGGTGTCGCCAACGGAACGGACGCGCTCCAGCTCGCGTTGCGCACTTTTGGGATTGGACCGGGCGATGCTGTGATCACCGCCGCGAATACGGCGGTGGCGACGGTGGCAGCGATTGAATTGGCCTGCGCGCGGCCGGTGCTGTGCGACGTGGAGACGAGCACGCTGACGCTGTGTCCCGAGGACGTCCGACGTGTTTTGGACACCGAGCTGGGCGCCGGCGTGCGGGCGATCATTCCGGTTCATCTTTACGGTCAACCCGCAAACATATTCGAACTTATGGGGATCGCTCGGAAGCGCTCGCTCATGATCATCGAAGATTGCGCGCAGGCGCATGGCGCGGAGATCGATGGGAGAAAAGTGGGCACGTTCGGCGACGCGGCGGCGTTCAGTTTTTACCCGACAAAAAATCTGGCGGCGTTCGGCGATGCCGGTGCACTTCTGACGAAGGAGACCAGCGCCGGGATTCGAGCGCGTGAGTTGCGCGTCTACGGATGGCGCGAGCGTTACATCAGCGAGAGCGCGGGGATGAATACGCGGCTCGACGAAATCCAGGCCGCGATTTTGCGCGTGCGGCTGCGCGACCTCGCGGCCGAGAATGCGCGTCGTCGCGAAGTGGCGGCAATCTACGACCGCCGGCTCGCGGAGCTGGAGCTGCGACTTCCCTCGCCGCCGTCCGGGAGGCAGCATGTGTATCATCAGTACGTCATCCGCACCGACGGTCGGGATTCGCTGCGTGAGCATCTGCGCGACCGCGGGATCGAGACCGCGATCCTGTATCCGGTGCCGATTCACGAACAGCCGGCCTACCGCGAAAGGCAGCTGACGAATGTGCCGCTACCGGTCTCGGAGGCGGCGAGCCGCGAACTGCTTTGTCTGCCGATGAGCCCGTGGCTGCGTGATGACGAAGCCGATCGGGTCTGCGATGTGATCTGCGAGTGGTCCGTTGCTGCGCGGTAATTCGGAGTCGCAATGTCGCCGGACGAGCACGATGTGATGCGGTCGGTCGAGGACCAGTATTGGTGGTACGTCGCGTTGCGCCGGCACGTAGCCGAATCAATTGATCCAAGAGGCGCCGAAATCGCGATTCTCGATGCGGGTTGCGGCTCCGGGGGGATGCTGCAGGTCTTGCGAAAAACATTTCCTGCGGCGCGGCTCACCGGGCTTGATGCAAGCGAGTATGCGATCGGCCTAACGAATGCGCGAGAGATCGGCGCCGATCTGGTTGTCGGCAGTGTCGAGCAGCTGCCTTTTGGAGACGCCCAGTTCGACTGCGTGCTCTCGATCGATGTCTTGACCGCGGCGGGCGTGAATCCGCGCGCCGCGCTCTCCGAAGCGCACCGCGTCCTCCGAGCCGGCGGTCAATTCATCGTGAACGTTGCGGCGTTCAATTTCCTTCGCGGCGCGCACGATATCGCGGTCGACGTAAACCGCCGCTACACCCGCGCGGAGGTGCGGGCGTCGCTCACGCAGGCCGGCTTCGACATCGAACAGATTTCGTATTGGAACACGCTCGTTCTGCCCCCGATCGCAGTCCTGCGCTGGATCAGCCGGATGCGGGCAAAGCCGGACCGCGCTCGGTCCGACTTTCGCCCGCTGCCCGGCCTCCTGAATGTGACCTTGCACGACATCGCGCTGCTTGAACTTCGCACCGGCGCGCGCGTATCGTTGCCGTTCGGGACGTCGATCTTTGCCGTCGCCCGGAAAAATGCCTGATCTTGCTCCGCGCCTCAGCATCGTGATTCCGTTGTTCAACTCGGCGAGAAGCTTGCCGGCGTTGGTCGACGCGCTGCAGCGGCTCGAGTTCCCCGGCGGGATGGAGCTGGTGCTCGTGAACGACGGCAGCCGTGACGCGACGGAAGAAACAGCTTTACGGTTGATCGGCGAGAACCATCTGCGCGCGACCTTTGTAAGTCTCACGCGCAACTTCGGCGAGCATAACGCTGTGCTCGCCGGCATCCGCGCGAGCACCGGCCACTACGTGGTGACGATGGATGACGATCTGCAAAATCCACCGGCTGAAATCGCGAAGCTCGTCGCGGTCGCGGAAGCCGAAGGACGCGACGTCGTCTACAGCGCGTTTGAGCGAAAGGAACACAGCTGGTGGCGAAATCTCGGCAGCGCATTTACGAACTTTATTGCGGACTATGTCGTCGAAAAACCGAGAGGTCTTTACCTCTCCAGTTTTCGTTGCCTGACGCGGCTGGTGGCGGATGAAGTCGCGAAATCGCGCAATCCATATCCTTACATCGACGGCCTGATTTTTCAGGTGACGCAAAACGTCGGCACCGTCGTCGTGCAGCATGCGGAGCGCGACGCGGGCGAGAGCGGATACACGATGCGCAAACTGATCCGCCTTTGGATTAGCATGCTGGTGAATGTCTCGATTCTGCCGCTGCGCCTGATGACGTTCGCAGGGCTCATTACGAGTGCGCTCGGCTTTCTCGCCATCATCGAAGTGGTGGTTGAACACGTGTTCGATCGCACGCCTACGGGATGGAGTTCGTTAATGGCGAGCATGCTGCTCCTGGCCGGCACCCAACTGCTTCTGCTCGGCATTCTCGGCGAATACGTGGGCCGGATCTACCTTGGGG
>JALYZW010000229.1 GCA_030945725.1 Verrucomicrobiota bacterium
GGTAACGGAGTTTTCGATGTCGACGCTGCCGGCGCGCCCGGTTGTCGCCTCATATATATAAGTGAAGCGACGCGCGCCCGCATTTGCCAAAGCCGGCAGAGCGGCGAGGAGGGCGAGGTAGGAGAGCATTCTGTTCATCATCAGCGACGCTGAAGCGAAGGATCGCGAGAAGTGAGAGTGCGGTCGGCGACGATCTCGCAATTCGGCGGTAGTTCGGGCGCTTGGAGAACTGCCGGCACGGCGACGTCCGCTTCGATCCCGCCGTGGCTGAAAGCGCGAGCCGCGAAATACGAGCCGACGACGACGAGGGCAGCGACCGCCTGCGCGACCAAGGTTTCAACCGTGGGGAAAACGGCGAACCACAACCCCATCCAGCCGGGGATGACGGCGGCGAGAGCGTTGATTTGCGTGGTCGGCAGCCAATGCGCGAGTTGCATCTCCTGGGCCTGTTCGCCCACCATCACGAGGAGGACAACGCCGAGGAGCACGCCGGTGACGATCAGCATTTTCCGATAAGGCAGGCGCTGCTGGAGCACGAAAGTCAGCACGGCGACACACGCGGAAAGGATCAAACCGAGCAGCGCACCCTGAAATACAACGCGGCCGCCCAGGCGCAGGTGATAGCTTTGCAGGAAGAGGACCACCTCGACGCCTTCGCGATAAAGTGAGGTAAACCCGAGCAGCACGAAACCCCAATAAACACGGCGCGGCGAGACGACGACTGCCTTCGCGAACAATTCCTTCCGCCGACGGTTGTGGTGCTTGATCCAGCCGCCCCAGTAAATTTTGTGGAAGAACCAATTCATGATCACCATCAAGACGATGACGGCGAGCAGCCCGGTCGCGGCCTGGAGATCGAGCGCGGGCACGCTTTCGGTGAGCTGCCCCATGATGCCGATCGCGATGAACCAGGTGACGAGCGTCGCGGCGAAGGCGAAACCGGCGCCCATCGCCACCGGTCGCCGATGGGAGCGGCGTTGCCCGGTCATGCTCGCGGTGATTGCCGCGAGGACGAGGATACACTCGAGGCCTTCGCGGAAAACGAGCACCCCGATGTCGAGGAAGGCGACCGTGGGACTGGTATTTGGGCTCGTCGGATCGGGATTGCCGTGCGCCGCGAGGCCCTGCCAAATCAGGACCGCGGCGACAGCGAGCGCGGCGACGACGATGAATGTGCGCAGGATCGGACGCAGGTCTGCGACTGGTCGCGGGTCAGCGGTTTGCGATGGCACAGAGAAATCGTATCACTTTGAGGGACAGACCGCTGCCGGTTGCTTGCGTTTTTTTAGCGGCTCGTTGCGCGTTAGATTGGCGGTTTGGCGGGATTGGGATGCGCCGTCATCCTGAACCGCGTAGACGGTGAAGGACCTCTCCCATTCACGCGGCGTATTCGCGTTGTCGCGCGGCAGCAATCATCCCATCGCGTTGTCGAGGCCGTGCAACTCGCAAAACACCGTGGCGCTTATGCGAGGTCCGTCGCCGTCTGCGCGGCTCGGGATGACATTCACGCGCGTAACACTCTTCGCCGCCGGAAGCGCCTCGGGTTGTGAATCCCGGCTGACGCCGTAAATTTTCCGATGCGCGGCACCCGGGCGTTTACGCTGATCGAGATTTCGATTTCGGTCTTCATTCTGTTGCTCCTGATCATGGTCGCGGTGCCGAGCCTGAGCGGGGTGATGGCCGACCGCCGGCTGCGGCGTTCGCTCGACGATTTGAATCGTCTCGTTCACCAGGCGCAGGATCGGAGCATCTCCGAGCATCGCCCCTACCTGATCGTCTGGGGCAAAGACGCGCTCGCGCTCCTCCCCGAAGCCGCCACCAAGGACGAAGAAAAGAACGCGTTCGTCCTCAAGCTTCGCCGCGGCGACGCCTACCAGCTCGGGCTGCCGGCTGCGCTCGAGAAAGATCCGCCCGGGCAATGGATTTTCTGGTCGTCGGGCGCATGTGAGCCGGCCGTGATCACGTTCAAAGGGGTCGACGGCAGCTGGGTTGCGAATTACTCACCGCTCACGGCGCGAGCGGAACTGGCGAAGTATGGACGCTAACCGCCGCCGCCGGCGTGGCTTCGCGCTCTACGAAGTGTTGATCGGCATGACGATTTTCGTCGTCGGCGTCCTCGCGCTCGGCCGTTCCGTCCAGAAT
>JALYZW010000139.1 GCA_030945725.1 Verrucomicrobiota bacterium
GATATATGCGGCGGTGCCGCGTGAATACGTAGGCAGCAGAGTCGCAATTCCGAGAATAGCGAGCCAACTAATGGTTGTTCGGCGCGTCAGCATCTAACGAGAACAAGATCAGCCACCGCTGGTGAGAGCGAGCATGGCTTGCAATGGACGTGTTTTCATAAAGGTGAGCGAGGCATTACGCCGGCCAGCGGTTGGCTGCATCGCATGGTTAGGCATTGTGTAGCTTTCGCGCAGACGCTACTACGGCGGCGATGAGAACTAGTGAACCGAACGGAACCACCAGAAAGAAAAACGCCGGCTGAGTTCGCGCTGGGCCAAATGCGACGTAGGCGTAGACAAACAGTGAGGCGATGGCCACCAGAAGCGAGGTGGCCTGCAGCACCGCTTGGAGCGTGCCCGACCATCGCTTCGCTGCCCGATGGTACCACGCGAGCACCGCAAAGGGCGTCGCGACCCATGCGGCGAACATCGCCATCAGTAATACAGATGGATTTCGGCGTCCGACTCGAAACATGAGATATTCGCAACCGATGGCGCTAATCACCAGAGCGAGCAAGGCCGCTGCGCGCAACGGACTAGTCTTTTCGAGCGATTTCATTTTTTGGTCTAACGAGACACACGATCAGCTACCGCTGGCTGAGGGCGAGGTTGGCTGCAGGTTGAATGTGGAAGTCATCGAAAACGGGAACGCGAAGCGGCTCGCGGTTCGCTGCATCGCTGGTTAGACCATCTTGAAAGTGTCACTTCAAATAATGCGCAATGATGACGGCGAGGGCGATCAGGCCAAGCATGAAAACCGTCAGTCCTGTCCGGACCCACGCTCCGAACACCTGGCCGGCGGCACGTGCCCGCATCTTCTTCTGGCTGTCTTCGAATGTGCTGAGCCAGCGCTGCGACATTTCTTCGAGTTTTTCGCGTGCGGCCGTCGAGCGCTCGACTATCTCGGATAGCTTGGCGAGCTGCTGCTCCTGAAGAGTGCAAAGTCGCTCCAGCAAGGCTTTCAATGTTTCGTCGTCTGGCATGCGTTGAGCGTCGCGTTACGTCTACTAGAAGTACGGCGCGGACCATATGCGCGCGAGGAAATTTTCCCGGGTGAACGGACGAGGGGCACGCAAGGTTCGGGTGGCAAACAAGGTATAGGTCTGCCCCGGCGCCACCCAACAAAGTAGATTACCAACTGGCCGTCGGCGCCGTTTAGGGACGGGCGATTACTTCTTGTACATCGGCACTTCCGGCAGAAGCGGCGGCTCGATCACGTCTTCGGTCTCTTCGGTTTCGTCGGTCGCATTGACTGGCTGGCCGCCCGGGTTCACCAGTCGCGCGGTGACGAAGATGACGAGATTACGTTTGATGTGCTGCTCGGCGCTCGAGCGAAACAAGCGACCGACCAGCGGGATGTCGCCGATGAGCGGCGTCCGGTCCTCGGTCTTTTGCACATCCTCGCGCATCAGGCCGCCGAGCACGACGGTTTGGCCGTCCCAGACGCTCACGCTCGTGGTCACTTTGCGAGTGCTGAAGATCGGCTGATTGATGACGTTATCGGTCAGCACGCGATCGTTCTTGGATAAGCCAGGGATAACGCCGAGCGCGGTACTAATAGCGGTGGGCGGAGCCAGGATCGGGCTGCCGTAGTTGATGAATCCTTCAAACTCTACGACCTGCGGCACGAGGTTCAGATCAATCGTGACTCCATCCGGCCCGACCACCGGTTCCACTTCGAGCGTGACACCGGTGTTCCGAGTTTCAAACGCAGTGGGCGTCGTCGGCGTGATTGGGATGGGCGCCGATCCCGCCCCGATGCCGCTCGTGCTGCCGACGGTCTGCGGAATCTGAGGCGGTTCGAATTGCGTCGGGTAACGGAACTCACGCACGATCTCGATCACGGCGCGCTGGCCGCTCTTCGTCGTCACACGCGGCGCGGAAAGTAAGTCGACGCCTTTCTTTTGATTGAGCGCGCGGATGACGAGCTGAAACTGCGGATCGGTAAAGACGCCGCTCAAGCCGAAAATACCCGGCGCGAGCACCTGCCCGGCACCTGTCCCCATGAGGAGCGCATCGACGACATTACCGCTGATCGCCAGGTTGCCCGTGCGGTTACCGGCAGTGACGGGAAATTGGCCAATCGGTCCGCCGCCCGGTTGCACAAACGGGTAATCCGCGTTGTTCACCGCTGCGCCAGTCCCCGAAGTGCCGCCGCCACCAAACACGCGCCGGTTGCCGATATTAAACTGGCCTAACAACCAGTCGAATCCGAGTTCCTTGAGATTGTTTTGTGTGATCTCGACGAACTTCGATTCGATCTCCACCTGCTTCGGCCCGGAGACATTCGCCTGCTCCACGATCGCATCGACCAGCTCCAGGCTGTCGGGCGTATTGCGCACCACCAGCCGGCTGCTTTGCGGCATGAAATTCGCACTCGCGCCGGCCGGGAACGGCACGCCCTGGCTCTCGAGATATTCGCGCGCACCTTCCCGCCGCACGAGCTGATGACCGCCGGTCGTTTCCTGCGTGTCTTTCCCGGTCCCAGCGCCTTTCCCGCCGCTCGCGGCCGCGGGCGCATTGAGCGCGGAGAGCGCCGGATTCAAGGTCGTCTGGATGAATCCCGGCGGCACGCGGTACTCTTTCGTGATCAGCTCCTGGCTCTGCTCGCTGATCGGAATGATCGAGACGGCGAAAGGCTCGACCTTGAGCTTTAAATTCGCCTGGCTCGCGATGTAACGCAGCGCTTCCCCGAGCGGAATTTCGTTGAGCGTAATGGTGATCCGTGCGTCCGCCGGCGACACCGTGGGAGCAGCCGGGACCGGGACCGCCGGCGCCGGCGCGGGCACCGCCGCGACCGTTGCTTCACCCGCCGACCCCGCGCCGCCCGGAAGTGGAACGGCCGCTGGCTGGATAACAGTCGTCGTCGTAGTCGTGAGTGCAGCATCGGGCGCGCGCCCTCCGATTGCGGTCAGGCGCAGCACGATATCCACGCCGCGCCGGCCGTCGGTGCTGGGATCATTGGCGGCCGCCTGTTGCCGCACGAACTCGATCGCCTCGCGGATGCTCGCGTCGCGGAATTCGATCTTCGGGATGATGATCGTGTTCAGCTTGTTCGTGATCCGCGCCGTCCCGGTCGCTTCGCGCGTCACGTCGTTGGTCACACCGCCGACCGCCTGGCCGTATTGCCGCACCGGTTCTTCCCAGCCTTTTTGCACCTGCCAGAGCGACCGCGAACGCGTCTCGTTATAGGCCTCGTCGCCGTAGTGCGTTTTGGTCAGGTTGATTTTTTCTTCACCCCGGCGCGCCGCGACGTTGTAGGGATCGAGATTGAGCACCTGCTCGTATTTCTTGAACGCGAGATCGTAGCGACCGCTCGCGAAGTAACCGTCCGCATCACTCAGTAACCGCTTCACGTCCTCGACCTTCGCGAGGAATTTCGGGCCCATCGTGCGGTTGAAGTAACCGGGCTGCTGCAGATGCGCGAGCAGCTCCTGCGCGGGCCGGCAGTTCGGATCGTATTGACTCGAGAGCAGCTCGCGACAGATCGCCTCCGCCTCGGCGTGCTTGCCTTCCGCGATGCGTTGTTCGGCTAACTTGATCCCGCTCGCGCAAAATCCGCTGACCGCTTCGTCATGCGCATGTCCGCTGACCACGGCATCGGGCAGATAGGTGACGGCCGTGCGAAATTCTTCATGCGCGCCTGCAAAATTTTTCTCGCGCATCGCCGCCTGACCTCGCGCCAGCGCGGCCGCGCCTTGCGACACGCCGGCCTGTCGACGCGCCACCTCGCGGGCGGCCACCGAATCAACCCGCTGCGCGTCCGCCGCCACGGCGGAGAGTTGCCAAACCGCCAGCGTGAGGATTGACCAGCGGAGCAGAAGCGTTTTCATCGGCAGAACTCGGCGCAGGGTTTACGGAGTTAACAATCCCACTTCGCGACGTTCCTTGGTTTGCTCGTGGAC
>JALYZW010000264.1 GCA_030945725.1 Verrucomicrobiota bacterium
GCGTAGGAGTGGCCGTAGCGGTCGGGATAGGCATCAACAGCGACTTGATTTTCTGCCTTTCGTGGTCGGTGAAGCTCGAGTTCGGTCTGGCCGTTGGCGTAACAGATGCCTTGGGAATCGGTGTCGCGACGAGCATCTTGATTTTCGGATCCTCGCTTGGAGAAAGGCGAGGGCTTGCAGCCAGCGGCGGCGGGGCGATTGACGCACGACTGAAGGGCGGCGATGCCTGCTGCTTGGCCGCAGGAAAAGGATTTGCACTGCGTCTTTGATCGGAGGCAGCCGAGCCGGTATTTACAAGTCCGTTTGCTTCTACCACGAACTGCCGACCTTCCCTCGTAACGTAGTGTCCCGGAGGAGCGGGGGACTGCTTGCCATCCCTGCCGACGATCACGAGCCGCTGCCCTTCTACCTTGGCGCGCGTTCCATCTTGCAGAGTAAGCTCGTTGCCATTAGGCCGGGGTTCCGCTGGCATAGAAGCGACGAAGGCAAAAAGGACGATGAAGGCGAAGATGGCTCGGGCTTGCCGCGATCGTCCGCAGGAACGGGCAAAGGCCGACAGGAATGGAGTGTTCATTTAGTCTCCATTCTTACGGCCGAATGGTTGGCGCTGCGCAGATCAAAGCTTATCTTGCCACTGACTAGGTCATAGATTCCGAACCAGTGATCTATCCTGACGTGGCCTTTTTCGTCGCCGCCATGACCCGAGAGACTGAACAGAAAGCTTCTCGAATCTGCCGCCCACGAAAGAAGTCTCATGTAACGATGATCCAGCAGCTCCTTGGCTGAGTCGTGGATCTCCAGGGCCATCCGCTCCGCCTTCCCATCGATATCGGCGTCGGTCAGTTCCTTAAAGGTCACTTCCCGGACACGCTGGAACAATCGAAACGAAACTCCGAGACTGGAACCACCATCCTGCACCACGACCCAAGAGTCATCCGGAGAAAGGTGCACTTCCAGGTTGCCCCATCCCTCTGTCTGGCACAGTTCTACCTCGTCCTGCGGATGATCGGCAGAGCTAAGAAAAATACGGCGATCGTCCTGTGGACCTTTCACCGAAAAATGAAGGCTGCCACTTGGTGAGTTGCCCTCGTTTATTTGTTCAGCGCGGCAGCAGCCTGCCGCGATGAGGCTCGCGATCGCCAGCGTGGTAAGGGTTTTCATCTCGTCTCAGTCAGTGCTCGATGAGTCTGTCCATTGATGTCTAAAGAATTTGCGCCGGGAAGTTTCCAAGAATCGTTCGGATCGGGAACTATCTTTGCGAGCCTTCGCGAAATCCTCCGGCCTCAACCAGCGGAAACCGTCAGGTAAACGACGAGGCCGACGACCGTGACGTCCACGTCCAGATACTCGCCGATCACCGCCCGTCCGGGGTGCTCGCCAAAGTTCTTGAAGATGATTTTCATCCTGTAGAACAGACGGCGGCGCGCTTCCGTGGTGAAGAAGGAGTCGTCCCCGTCGCTCGCATCCCGTCGATGAAAGCGATGGTAATTCTCTCGATCGCGTTCGAGAACCGCTCGGACGGTAGTCAACCTGCGGCCTCGCTGATCGTAGTGATCGTGTTCTCCGAGGCGCGCGTGATAGGAGAATCCCGCAGCCATTGCGCCATTCGTGATCCAGAAGACGATCGCGAAAGCTATCACCGAACCTAATGTCTTCTTCGCCATAGCATCAGGCAGAATGCGCGGAAGTGTCTGCCAAGGCATCCTTGCGCTTCGGAGGACGACCGAGGTAGTAACCAGCGGCCAGAAAAGCCGCGCCGCCCAGCGGAAGAAAAGAATCAGCGAACGTCAGTCCAGTCTCCAGGACACTTAGCTCCGGATGTCCCGGTTCGAAGGAGACTTTAACGGTTCTCTTCGACGGATAACGGTCGACGATCGATTGCGCGTGTTTCGCGTTGCCGGTCCCGTATTGCGAAAAAGAAACTCTATCCCCCGAGTAAGGCGCGCCCGATACGGTGTAGGTATATTCCAGATTCGCCTGGTAAGAGATGCCATTCTTGTTGGTGCTTCTGCGCACCGCCGATAAGCGAATAATACCATCCGCCTTCGGCCACCTGGAAGAGGCATGCGCGCGTTCGGCCCTCTGCAAACCGAAAAGAATGAGCGCCAGGCCGACAGCGATAAAGATGCCGGGAAATACCCAGTCCGATAGTCCGCCGCTGGAACGGTCACTCATGGTGCCGGGACGGGATGACATCGCAGAGAATTTACCACCCGCCATTTGCAAATTCGTGGTGCAACCTCGTGGCGTTTTTTGCTCTTCCCGCACCTGCCATCAGTTCGGGTTAATCGCGGATGTTCTTCAGGATCTCGCGGGCGGCTTTTTCCTGCAGTGCCGTATCCGCTTTCGGAAAGGCTCCGGCGGAAATGATGAGCCAGTTACTACTCTTTAAGACATTGAGCTGAGCAGGGGCCGCGGTGCGGTAAGCTCCGTCTCCGAGGTCCGTAATGTCCTGGCCGTTGTAGGTGCGTTTCGAGCTGAGGAATATGTTTTTGGCTTCCGCAGCGTCGCCGGCTCGCCGCAGCAGCAAACTGATTGTTCTTGGCGTAATGTCGTCGCCTTTCACAGAATAAGAACATTGGCTGACGACGGTGCTGCCGTTCCTGATGTCGGCCTGAGAGTTTCGTTTCGCCGGTTCAGTAGGGCCGCCCAGGAGGTGCTGCGCCATCTCCAGCGTAAAGGTTTTTGCCGCAAGGTTGTCGGCCGGCTCGGCGGCGAGAATCTTCGCCGCGCTGATGAAAAAAAGAAGGATCACCCAAAGCCCGCCGATGCGCGGTGGCTTCGAGTGAGTAATTTGGACGGACAGTTGAGGTGTTTTCATCGTTTGGGGCAAGCTGGAGTAACGAATAGAGTGGCCTTACGTGTTCTTCTAAAGAATCGGCGATGCCGAGTTTCAGAAAATCTGCGGCGGTGCAGATTTTATGTTGCAGCTGGGCCGCCTAGTTCGTCGCCCAGTCGAGACCGAGCTGTGCTAGCTCTTCTCGCAGGGCGTTGAGGTTCCAACGCTGGATCGTTTGGTCGGTTCCTTCGGCGGTAAGCCAGCGGCCATCGGCGCTGACGTGCAGAAATTCCGGTGCGATCGCGAAGGGCGCCTCCAGCATGGCGAGACGTTCGCACTGACCGCCGCCGAAGACGGAAATATTGCCGCCTGGATTCAGCGCGGCGACGAAATCGCCCTTGGGACTAAAGACAACCGCCGGCGTTTCGATGTTGCCGTTGCCGGCATCGAGGTGCGGGCCTTCCTCCCAGGTTCCAAACTTCCAGGCGCGATACCCATGCCGGGTCCCGGTGATGAGCCAGCGGCCGAGCGGATCGAACGCGGCCACCGCGGCGTCGCCGGTTTCAAGCTTACGCACGACCTGGCCCGCGCGATTCCAGACAGTCACGCCATCTTGCGTGTCCGAACCGCACGCGATAAAATCACCGTTCGCACTGAAGACCATGCCGCGCGGATTTTGGGCGCCTCGCAGTTCGACCCGGCGCTCCGCGTTCGTCAGATCCGCGACGATCGCGACATTGTGTGCGGCTCCGCGAGAAACCAGTGCAGCCTGCTGCCCATTCGGCGAAATGCCTTGCAAGACCCAGCCGGCCTCCGTCAACCAC
>JALYZW010000274.1 GCA_030945725.1 Verrucomicrobiota bacterium
TGCTTATACATCCAAAGCCACGGCGCGGGATGACGGCGGACGTGCGGCTCAAATTCATCCCAGCAGGCCTGCGCAATCTCCTGCAGGGAAGCGCCCGGGGGGAATTTCGGACGGTGAACGACGACGCGGTAACGCCCGCGCGGTAAGGGCTCACAATGCGCGGTCAGAAGCGGTGCGCCCGTGCGCTGATGCAGCCAGGCGTGAGCGAAAGTGACGCTGGTTTTCATGCCGAAACAATCGATCGCCACGGTCGGTATTTTCGGTGGAATCGTCAGGTCGATCAGGATCGCGGCATAGCTTCCGCGGCGAAGCGCCTTGTAAAGGCGAATGATAGCGCCTTCGCGCGCGACCATGTTGTGGCCGGATTGTTCGCGCAAACGTTTGAAGATGGGATCGAGGAGCGGGTTCTTGAATTCCTGGGCGATGATCGAGCCGCGGTAACCCAAAAAACCGCCGGCCAGGCTCAGCTATTCGAAATTACTATAGTGATAACAGCCGAAGACGAACGGCTCGCCCGGCTTTACCCCGGCCCGCTCGAAAGCGTCGGGATCGAAGTCGATATAATGCGCGAAATTCTTACTCGTTAGGCGCGGGCTCCAGAGCAGATCCACCATCGTGCGGGTGAAATGTTGATAGGATTGTTTCGCGATTTTTTCTCGCTCTGCCAGGGAGTAGCTGTCGCCGAACGCGAGCCGGAGATTTTCGAGCGCGACGCGCCGGCCGCGCGTGTCGAATTTCGCGCCTAGCCCACCAGCGGCTTCCGCGAGCGCGCAACAAAGCGCGCGCGGCAGCAGCGCCACGATCTTCGTGACCGCGCTCAGCGCGAACCACTCGAGCCAATGCCGCAATTTTTTCCAATCCGGACGCACGCCCGACGTTACGCACTAATCTGCGGCGCCGCGAGCCTCGCGGCCGCAGCGCTATCGGCGCAACAGAAACAGGCCCGCCAAAGCGAGAGCGATGCCGAGCAGCCGTTCCCATGAGGCCGCCTCCCGGAAAAAAACAATGCCGGCCACCGCCATGATCGCAGCGCCGGCTGCGAGAATGACCGGAACAGACGAAAGCGGTCCGCCTTTCTGGAAGAGTAAAAAGAACGCGATCGTTCCGACCCCGACGCAGACGCCAGTCAATGCCGAATAGCCGATTCCCTCCGCAGTCCATTTCTGATTCCAGCGCGAACTGATCCAAAGCGCAGCGAGGTAGATGAGAATGGTCAGCGCCGCCGTTGCCTCTACCACAAAACCTCCAAGTCCGTCGCCGATGCGCTCCGATGCGAGGCGGGTGAAGATTTGGTGCGCGCCATAAAGCACAGCTGCCACGACCGCGTACCAAAACCAGGGTGCCATCGCCGAAGTGTAACCTTGCGTCAGGGCCCGCAAAGCGGAAAACCGCGTGGCTGCGAGTCCGCTGCGGGGCCGCCTGCGTTGACTTGATCGCGTTTGATTTTACTTTGCCGCGTCGGTGTTTTCGCACCGCCGCCTTCGTGAAAAGCGTCCTCTTTGTCTGCACTGGAAATAGCTGTCGCAGCCCGATGGCGGAAGGACTTTTTCGTAAACTGATCGGTTCGCGGAAAGACATCGAAGTCGCGTCGGCCGGCGTTCACGCGGCTCGGGGCCAGCCGCCGAGTCAGCACGGCGTGGAGGTCCTGCGCCGGCAGGGCGTGGACATCAATCGGCATCGCAGTCAGCCCTTAACGGCCGCGTTGGTGAATCGCGCGACGCATATTTTTGCGATGACCGGATCGCATCTCGAGACGCTGCACATGCTCTTTCCCGACAGCGCGCCAAAGTCCTATTTGCTGCGCGAATTCGAGGAACCAGGGATGACGGTTTGGCGCGATGTTCCTGACCCGATAGGCCTCGATCGCCCTGCTTATGACCTGTGCGCGGAGACGATCAAAAACGCTTTACCCAATGTTCTCGCCTTCGTAGAACAAAGCGAACTTGCGTTGCCGGCGAATCCCCGCGGTGGCGGAGGTCCACACTATCCGATGGCCGATTCACCGTACTCCAGCACGTCATCTTCCCGACCCACCGAAGGTGTGGCGGCACCGAGTGGCGGGCTGCGCACGGTCGATCCCGAAATCTTCGATGCCGTCGCGGCGGAGGAGAAACGGCAGCAGGAAAACATCGAGCTGATTGCGTCCGAAAACTTCACCAGCCGCGCCGTGATGGAAGCGCAAGGCTCCTGCCTAACGAACAAATACGCGGAAGGGTATCCGGGGAAACGCTGGTACGGCGGCTGTGAAAATGTCGACACCGTCGAACAACTCGCGATTGATCGCGCGAAGCAGTTGTTCGGCGCGGCGCACGCGAATGTGCAACCGCACAGCGGTGCACAGGCGAACATGGCGGTCTACTTCGCCGCCATCAAACCGGGCGACAAAATCCTGACCATGAACCTCGCGCACGGAGGTCACCTGACGCACGGGCATCCGGCGAATTTTTCGGGCAGGTTTTACCAGGTCACGCATTACGGCGTCGACGAGACAACGGAGTTAATCGATTACGATGCGCTCGCGAAACAGGCGATCGAAGTGCGGCCGGCCATGATCACCGCCGGCGCTTCCGCTTACCCGCGCACGCTCGATTATCCGCGGCTGCGCGAGATCGCGGATTCCGTCAGCGCGCTCCTTTTCATCGATATGGCGCACATCGCGGGTCTGGTCGCGGGCGGCCAACATCCGAGTCCGATTCCGCACGCCCAATTCGTCACCACCACGACGCACAAGAGCTTGCGCGGTCCGCGCGGCGGGATCGTTCTCTGCGAGGAACGCTTCGCGAAAGAGATCGACTCCATGGTGTTCCCCGGAATTCAAGGCGGCCCGCTCATGCACGTGATCGCGGCGAAAGCGGTCTGCTTCCACGAAGCACTCCAGCCCGGCTTCCGCGACTACCAACGGCAGGTCGTCTTGAACGCAAAGGCGCTCGCCGCTGGCCTAACGAAACATGGTTACCGCATCGTCTCCGGCGGCACGGATAATCATCTGATGCTCGTCGACATTCGCCCGAAGGACATCAACGGCCGGCAGGCGCAGGAAGTCCTGGATCGCGCGGGCATCACGGTAAACAAGAATGCGATCCCGTTCGATACCTTCCCGATCTTCAAACCCGGCGGGATCCGTGTCGGTACTCCCGCGGTCACGACGCGCGGGATGAAGGAAGAAGAGATGCTCGAGATTGCGGATTTAATCGACGAAGCGTTGCAGCGCCGCGACGAGCCGGCCGCTCTCGAATCCGTCCGCAAAAAAGTGCGTGAGCTGACGCAGCGCTTTCCGCTGCCATCGTGACACAGCCGACGGACCAACAGCTCGAAAATCCGCTTCGCGCAGGCCTGGCCACGCGCGCGGTCGCGCAGCCGTGCACCGTCGTCATTTTTGGCGCGACCGGCGATTTAACGATGCGGAAATTGATCCCGGCCCTCTACAACATCGCGGCGGATGGCGAACTTCCGCCGGCGCTGAGTGTGATTGGCGTCGCGCGGCGGCCGAAGACGGACGAGCAGTTTCGCACTGAGCAAAGTGAGGCGACGCGAAAGTTCTCGCGACAGGCGGTGCGGGACGAAATTTGGAACGGATTCGCGCAGTCGCTCTTTTATCACACGACTGAATTCCACGATCTCGAAGGTTTCAAAAAACTCGCCGAGCGGCTGGAGCAAATCGATCGTGAACGGGGAACGGGCGGCAACCGGCTCTTCTACCTCGCGGTCGCGCCGGATCAGTTCGAAGCCATTTTGAAGAACCTTAAGGCGGCGGGATTGAACAAGACGCGTGAGGGCAGCTGGGCGCGCGTCATTGTGGAGAAGCCGTTTGGCACTGACCTCGATTCCGCACGCGAGCTGAACCGCGTGGTCCGGACTGCGTTCTCGGAAGATCAGACTTATCGGATTGATCATTTCCTGGGCAAAGAGACGGCGCAAAACATCCTCGTGCTCCGCTTCGCGAACGCGATTTTCGAGCCGCTCTGGAACGCGCGCTATGTCGATCATGTCCAGATTACCGCCGCTGAAACGCTCGGCGTCGAAGGCCGGGCGGGCTATTACGAGGGCGCCGGCGCCCTGCGCGACATGGTGCAAAATCATTTGCTGCAGTTGCTCTGCCTCGTCGCGATGGAGCCGCCGACGGACCTTGGCGCGGACAGCATCCGCGACGAAAAAGTAAAGGTGGTGCGATCGCTTCGTCGCTTCTCAGCGAAGGACGTCGCCGAGAATGTGGTGCGAGGCCAGTACGCGGCCGGCGCGATCAACGGCAAGGAAGTTCCCGCGTATCGAAGCGAAGAAAACGTCAAGCCTGATTCGTCGACCGAGACATTCGTCGCGCTGCGGGTCCTGGTCGACAACTGGCGTTGGGCGAACGTTCCGTTTTACGTTCGCGTGGGCAAGCGTCTCCCGAAATCAGGCACGGAAATCTCCGTCCATTTCAAGAACGCGCCGCTCGTTCTCTTCAACAAGGAATCGTCGCCGCTCGATCAAAACGTGCTCGTGATTCGGATCCAACCGGACGAAGGAATTTCGCTCCGCATGCAGGCGAAAATGCCTGGGACGAGCTTCCGGATCGAGCCGGTGAAAATGGATTTTCATTACGG
>JALYZW010000282.1 GCA_030945725.1 Verrucomicrobiota bacterium
TCACTGTGCAGATCATCAGATACGAGAGGAATCCGTGCAGTTCGGTCCCCGCATGCGCCGGACCCGTAAGGCAACCGCCACGGAAACACGCGGTCGGCATTCCAAAGTAACGTCCGTACTCCTGCACCAGGATATCGGCCGCGGCTTTCGATGCGCCGAAGAGCGAGTGCTTCGTAAAGTCGATGCTCATTGTTTCGGAGATGCCCGGCTCATACTCGTGGCCTTCGGCGATCTCCCAGCGAGAGGCCAGTTCACGCAGCGGCAAACGGTTCGGCGTGTCTCCGTAAACCTTGTTCGTGGAAGTGAAAAGGAAAGGCGCTTCGGGGCATGAGGCGCGCGCCGCTTCCAGCAAATTCAGAGTACCGTTCGCGTTCACCGTGAAATCCATTTGCGGATCGCGCGCCGCCCAATCGTGCGAAGGCTGGGCCGCCGTATGCACGACGGCCGCGATGTTCGCCCCCTCCTCTTTGAACAATGCGAGCACACCGGCCGCGTCGCGAATGTCGAGATCGCGATGTTCGTAATTCCGCAGCGTCGCGGTCAATTGATCGCGCGTTTTACTGGTCGAAGCTTCCGCGCCGAAGAAGCGGCTCCGCATGTCGTTATCGATCCCGACAATCCGGTAGTCGCGCGCGAAACGCTTGACCGTTTCCGAGCCGATAAGACCGGCTGAACCGGTGACGATGATAGTGCGCATAAAAGTGTTTAGCTCGCCGGCGCCGTGCCGATGATCCAGGTGACCTGGCCCGCGCCCGGATCCACTCGCGCTGAAGGATATTCCATGTCGCCGCCGAGGACCGCCTCGACGAGGGCCCCCTGTTTCGCCGAGTTGATCAGGAACAAAACGTGCCGCGCAGCATTAATCAGCGGGTACGTAAAAGTGATCCGCCAGCTGTCGAGCTTCGGCGCGAAATTCGCGACCACGCGACGCGCGGTCTCTTCCAACGCAGCGGTTCCCGGGAACAGCGAAGCCGTATGTCCGTCATCTCCCAGCCCGAGCAAAAGAAGATCGTGGCGGTAAATCATTTCGCCGTTCTGAGCTGCGAGCACATCGAGTTGGTCCTGGTATTCCTGCGCGGCCAGCTGCGGATCGATCTCGCCACGCATCCGCGCGACAGAACTCTCCGGGACCGCCCCCGGAATGAGAAGCGACTCGCGTGCCATCCGGTAATTGCTTTGCGCGTCATCGGGCGGCACGCACCGTTCATCGCCGAAGGTGATGCGAACGTGCTCCCACGGCAGCTCGCGGCCGATCCGCGCCAGCTCCGCGTACACCGGGCGCGGCGTGTTCCCGCCGGAGAGCGCGATCCGAAATTCCCCGCGCTCAGCTAAGGCAAGCCGCGCCTGCTGCAAAATAAACTCGGCGGCATCGCCAACGAAGTTTTCCGTGCGGATGACCTCGCACTTCATGACTTCAAATTGGGCAAAGTGGGAGCGGCCTCAGCGCCGCGATTGATTGGTCTTCGATCGGGGCACTAAGGCCCCTCCCACATTCAGCCCTTCCACATTCATGAAGTCAGATCGCGCAATGCGTCATCCCGCGTTTTTCGAGATATCGCTGATGATAATCCTCGGCTGGATAGAACTTCGGCGCCGCCTCGATGAACGTGACGATCGGACGCCGGAATTTCCCGCTCCGGTCCATCGCCGTCTTCGATTCTTCTGCCGCCGATTTCTGTTCCGGCGAATGATAAAAAATGACCGACCGATATTGGTCCCCCACATCCGGGCCCTGCCGATTCAGCGTCGTCGGATCATGGTTCGCCCAGAAGACATCGAGCAGTTGCCGATAGCTCACGACCGCCGGATCAAACTCCACCTCCACCACTTCGGCGTGCCCGGACTCGTGCGAACAAACATCTTCGTAGGTCGGGTTTTCGGTCGTGCCGCCCGCGTAGCCCGAGGTCGCAGAGCTGACCCCTTTCGTCTCCCGAAAAGTCTGTTCCACGCCCCAAAAACAACCGGCCCCAAACGTCGCTTTTTCCATCTGACACGATCAGGCGCGAAACCCCGCCGCGCAACTTTCCGGTCCGCCTATCTCTCGAGCTCCGCCGTCGGCGTCGCGGTTCCAGACCGTCTCTCGTGCGGGCCTTCCGCAAATTCCTCGATCATCTTCTGGGTGAACGCCGGGATATCGTCGGGCTTGCGGCTGGTGACCAGCCCGTTGTCCACTACCACTTCCTCGTTCACCCAGTTGCCGCCGGCATTCCTCACATCCGTCTGGATCGCGGGCCACGAGGTCAGCTTCCGCCCGCGCACCACGCCGGCATCGATCAGCACCCACGGGCCGTGACAGATGGCCGCCACCGGTTTTCCCGTGCGGAAGAACGCGCGCGTGAACTCCAGCGCTTCTGCCGTCGACCGCAACGTATCCGGGTTGATCAGCCCGCCCGGGATCAGCAAGGCATCGAAGGCTTCCGGCCGCGCTTCCTCGAGCGTCAGGTCCACCGGAAAGGAATCCCCCTTCTTCTCGTGATTCATTCCGAAGATTTTTCCCGGTTTAACTGAAACGATCTTCGTCTCCGCGCCTGCTTTATCGAGCGCCTCGCGAGGTTTCGTCATCTCCACCTGCTCGAACCCGTCTGCGACCAGGATCGCCACCTTCTTGCCGTCTAGTTGTGCCATATAGAAGAATACGGCTCGGCCCCCGTCCGCGGCTGGAAACTTGCGTCTCATTTCGAATTCCGGTTTCCGCATTCCACACCGTTCTTGCGACCGTCAGATGGACGCAACGAGAAGCCCAGCCGCGAAGTAGGGTTATGAAGAACTTATTGCTTAGTAGCATAAGCGCTGTAGCCGCGATTGGGCTCGTCACGGGTTGCACTCACAACGAGAGAACCGGCGCCGCTGTCGGAGCGGGCACCGGCGCAGTTGTCGGCGGCCCAGTGGGCGCGGCTGTCGGAGCCGGCGCGGGCGTTGGCGCCGGTGCGGTAGCGGATTCAGCGCAGAGAAATCGCACGACTACGCGGACGACCACTCACCACCGCCGCCACCACACGACCAAGAAGACGACGAAAGAGTCGACCGACACTGAAAAAGCGACTCCGAGCCCGAGCGCAAGCCCTCAGTAGGCTTCGGGCAGATCCGCGTCTGCTGCGATCGTCTCGGCGCGGTAGGCCGTTGTCAGCGAGGAGCACGTCATTGCGTGCCCCTCGCTCGACACGGCGGACGTCGCGGCTCTAACTTCGCCGACTTCGCGACATTCGAGAAGGTAATCCAATGCCTGCCCCTCCCCATGGGCCCATGAACGGTGGCAATCGAGTCTGAGACCCTTCTGCTACTTTACGCCTTTCGCGGGGTCCCAGTTCTTTCGCAGCTTCCGAATGTAAATGATCTGGCCCGTGTGATAGGCGTTGTGCGTGCTGATCTTGGCGATGGTCGATGACCATTTCGCTAACTTCGCTTCGTCCGCCTCTTCGATTCCCTGTTCCCAGGCAATTAACACGTCATCCAGCTCTTTCACACTTGCGTCCCAGCTGGTCTTATCTAACCCAGAAAATGTTTCCTTATTATCGCCACTAAAGGCAGGCGGATTTTCTCCGCGGAACTTAGCAAGCTGTTGCCGATTCCAGAAAGTAAGATGGTTCACCAGTTGGACGATGGAATGATTCTCCGTCTCATCCTTCCACGCGGCCTGTTCCGGCGTGAGACCTTCGATCGCGATCTTCACCGGCACGAACCACTCTTCCTGGTTATGCGTCCCTCTCAGTTGCTCGAGCAGGACCGATTTTAGGGTAGGCGTTGCCTTTGACACCGGCGCGGTTTGCGCGAGCGCCGTTGAAACGGCAAACAACAATAAAGCCGAGAACGAGACAACATGACGTAAGCGGAGGGGTGATGGGGTGTGGCACATAGGATCTTTCTTTCTTTGACGACTAAATCGCGTCGATTCGCTTGATATTCGCGACCGCGTCGCTGAACGCCTTCAGCAGAGTCGTCCCATTGTGCGAAGGCTGTCGCGCGCCGCAGGCAGCGCGGGCATTAATGTCGGAGGTCGACTGCGGATTCAAGCCGAATAGCGACGATTGCGTAGAAACTCTACGACCTGATCCCGGGGAGGCGATCTCGCCGATCTGAGATTCAGCGAGAGCGACTGACCTCTGACCTCCCAATTCCGCATTCCGCATTCCGCATTCCGCATTCCGCATTCCGCATTCCCACTTCGCTTCACCCTGCCCCGATCGCGAACAACCCCGCGATCCCCACCACATACAAGACCAGCACCAACACCGAATCCATTCCCATCCGCGCGATCTGCCGGCGCGGCCGGAACACCAGCCCGCAGACATAGACGCACGTCAGCAGCATCGCCAGCGCCGTCAGATAAATATCGGTCCGTTGAGCCTTCGGCAGCACCGCTTCACCCGAGATCAGCGTGGCCACGAGGAACAACACCGGCAGGAAAGCGTTCCCGCCGAAGATGTCGCTGAACGCCATCTTGTAATCCCCCAGCTTCACCGACGCCAGCCCGGTCGAGACCTCCGGCAACGCCGTCGCCGCCGCCAGCACCGTCGCGCCGAAGAGCACCCCGCTCATCCCCGTCTGTTTCGCGATCGCCTCGCCACTCACCTCCAGCGCCACGCCCGCCACCAGCGTCACCAGCGCGGCGACGCCGAACACCGTCAGGTACAGCGCCGTGCTCGAATTCTTCGCCAGCTCGCCCTTCTGCTTCACCGAATGCCCGCGCGGCTTACTCTGGCCGCCCGGCGCATCGCCGCCGCTATGCCAGGGCAGACTCGTCCGCGCGCGATTGATCAGGAACAGCCCCGCCACCCACACGATCGCGATCGCCACCACGGCCGGCGTCATCCGCCCGAAGATCAACGTCGGCGGCAGCTCATGTCCGATGATCGTCAAGGTCAACACCGCGATCACCAGCACACCCTCGAGCACCAGCCCGAGCGACGCCGCGCGATAGGTCAGGCCATCCTTCTTGCCTAACCCAAAGAAATCCAGCAGCACCAGCACCACCGTCTGGATCGCGATACCTCCGAGGATGTTGCCGATCGCAATCCCGAGATCGCCGTGCATCGCCGCGCTCACCGTGATCGCCATCTCCGGCAGATTCGTCACGATCGCGAGCAGGATCAGCCCGCCGAGCGCCTCACCTAACCCGAACCGGGTCGCGAGCACATCGGTCGCATTCGAGAGATGAACGCCCGCCATCCAGACCGCCGCAGCGGCGACCGCGAACACAACCAGCAGCAACGTCAAAGAAGCATGATCAAGATTCACCCTGATGCTTCGCGAACCGTGCCCGCCACAGCCGTCCGAGAGTCAGACATCAGATGTCAGATGTCAGATGTCAGCTCTCGCTGATCCCGTCGCCAATTCGCATTCCGAATTCCGAAATGCTTGCGTCTCAACTTCCAGCTTCCAACCTCGAATTCCGCATTCCGCCTTTCCGACTTCCGCACTCCGCCTTCCGCACTCCGAATTCCGAATTTGCACTTCGCTTCCGCATTGATTCGCCTCGTGCCCCGAGCCTCACTGGCTACCCTTGCCAGCCTGACCGTCTACCCGGCGGCTTCCCAACTCGCCGTGTTCCGCATTCCGCCCTCCGCAT
>JALYZW010000301.1 GCA_030945725.1 Verrucomicrobiota bacterium
CGCTTAGACAGAACCAGGCGTCATGGTCCAAAATCTTCTTCCATAACCTGGCGCGCGGATTTGCCGGTTCGCGAAACAGCGGCGTCACACATGCGAGGAGCATTGCGCCGAAGCAAAGCACCAGCGTCCACCAGTAGCGGGCCGGTGATTGATCGAGCCAGTGCAAAAAATTAGCGAGCCCCATCGCATCAGCCTCGCTCGATGCGAGGCAATTGCCGCGCAGTCTGCAGACCCGCTTCTTGCCCGGTCAAGCCCTTTCGCAAGTTGCCTAACGAGTGGTTGAGGGCGGCCTTGATCCGTCTGCTAACTAATACCGGTAATGCTCGGACTTGTAGGGTCCTTCGATCGGCACGCCGAGATACTCAGCCTGCTTCTCTGAGAGCTTGGTGAGTTTCACACCGATTTTCTCGAGGTGCAGGCGCGCGACTTCTTCGTCGAGCTTCTTCGGCAGGATGTAAACGCCGGGCTTGTATTTATCTTTGCCAGCCCAGAGATCCAGCTGCGCGAGGACCTGGTTGCTGAAGCTGTTTGACATCACAAACGAAGGATGGCCAGTGGCACAACCGAGGTTCACGAGTCGGCCTTCGGCGAGCATGAAGATTTCGTGGCCGTCTTCGAAGCTATACTTGTCGACCTGCGGTTTGATGTTCGTCCGCTTCACCCCCTTGGTGGTGTTGAGAAGATCGACCTGAATTTCGTTATCGAAGTGGCCGATGTTACAAACGACGGCCTGGTTCTTCATCTTCGACATGTGATCGAAAGTGATGATGTCGACGTTGCCCGTGGTGGTGACGTAGATGTCGCCGCGGCCTAACGTGTCTTCGATCGTGGTGACTTCGTAGCCTTCCATCGCGGCCTGCAGGGCGTTGATAGGATCGATCTCGGTGACGATGACGCGCGCACCCTGACCGCGAAGTGATTGCGCGCAGCCTTTGCCGACATCGCCGTAGCCGCAAACGACTGCGACTTTGCCGGAAATCATGACGTCGAGCGCGCGATTCAAGCCGTCGACCAGCGAGTGGCGGCAGCCGTAGAGGTTGTCGAACTTCGATTTCGTGGCGGTATCGTTCACGTTAATCGCGGGAACGAGGAGCTTGCCGGCCTGCAACATCTGATAAAGGCGATGGACGCCGGTGGTGGTCTCTTCCGAAACGCCGCGCCAGTCCTTAACAACTTCGTGCCAGCGGAAAGGGTTCTGCGCTTTCACTTCGCGCAGTGCGTCCTTGATGACTTTCTCCTCCGCGCTGCTTGCTTCGGTCTCGATCCAATCGCTGCCTTCTTCTAGCTCGTAGCCTTTGTGGATAAACAACGTCACGTCGCCGCCGTCATCGACGACCATCTCCGGCCCTTTGCCGCCCGGGAACGAAAGCGCCTGGTCGGTGCACCACCAGTATTCCTCGAGGCTCTCGCCTTTCCATGCGAACACCGGCACGCCGGCCTTCGCGATCGCGGCGGCGGCGTGGTCCTGGGTCGAGAAGATGTTACACGAACACCAGCGCACATCAGCGCCCAGCTCGACCAGCGTCTCGATGAGCACCGCGGTCTGGATGGTCATGTGCAGCGAACCAGTGATGCGGACATCCTGGAGCGGCTTCGAGGCTGCGTATTTTTTGCGGATGGACATGAGGCCGGGCATTTCCTGCTCGGCGATGTCGATCTCGCGGCGGCCGAAGTCGGCGAGGCTGATGTCGGCGACCTTGTAGTCGTTAGTCTTGTTAGGGGTCGTGGTTGTTGTGCTCATAATGTTATTTCCTGAAGGTTGTCCGCAGATTTCGCAGATTGACGCAGATTTTCCGGGAGGGTTCTGACGACACGCTTAAATTCGAGACTGCGCCCGCCGAAGTTGAGAAGGAGACCGCGCTCATAGCTGGTCGCCTTTAACTCGTTCAACAGTTGGGCATCGTCGCCGCTAGTCAGTTTGGTAATCGCTTTGAGCTCAACGAGGAAGTCCTCGTAACAGACAAAGTCCGCCCGGTATCCGCATGTCAAAAGCTTGCCTTTGTAACGAACCGGCAGCGCGACTTCCGCTTTAAATGGAATCCCGCGTTCCTGGAACTCGAGCGCTAACGCAGTTTGATAAACAAGCTCCAGAAAACCATGCCCAAGCTCGCGGTGGATTTCCATCGCAGCTCCGATGATCGCGTGGCTTTGAGGATCTTTATCCAAGAAAAAATCTGCGTTAATCTGCGAAATCTTCAGACAACTATCTGGCTGCCTTCTTGAGCGCCTCGGCCTTATCGGTGCGTTCCCAAGTGATATCCGGATCGTCTTTGCCGAAGTGGCCGTAGTTGGTTGTCTTGCTGTAAATTGGGCGGAGCAGATCGAGCTGATCGACGATGTCGGCGGGCTTGAAGGAAAACGTCCGCGCGACCGCGTGCTCGATCGATTCTTCGGCGACGGTGTTCGTGCCAAAGGTGTTGATGTTCATGCTCACCGGATCCGGATAGCCGATCGCATAGGCGAACTGGATTTCGCAGCGCGTCGCAAGACCCGCGGCGACCACATTCTTCGCGACCCAGCGACCCATGTAAGCCGCGCTGCGATCGACTTTGCTCGGGTCCTTCCCCGAGAAAGCGCCGCCGCCGTGACGGCCCCAGCCGCCGTAGCTATCGACGATGATTTTGCGGCCGGTGAGACCCGTGTCGCCTTGTGGTCCGCCGATCACGAACCGCCCCGTTGGGTTGATGAGAAATTGCGTTTTGCCGTTCAGCATGCCTTTCGGCAGCACCTTGCGGATCACTTTTTCGACGCAGAATTTCTCGATCTCGCTGTGCTTTACATCCTCGGCGTGCTGCGTCGAGATGACGACGTTCGCGATGCCGGCGGGCTTCCCGTTTTCGTAGATAACCGACACCTGCGACTTCGCGTCCGGGCGGAGCCAATCGGCCTTCCCGCTCTTGCGAATGCGCGTGAGTTCGCGCCCGAGACGATGCGCAAACATGATCGGCGCGGGCATCAATTCTTCCGTGTCGTCGCACGCGAACCCGAACATCAGGCCCTGATCGCCAGCGCCTTGCTCGGCTGATTTCTTGCCCTTCGCCTTCTTCGCATCGACGCCTTGCGCGATGTCGGGCGACTGACAGGTGATGATGTTTTGGACGAAAAGTTTGTCCGCGTGAAAGACGTCGTCGTCGTTCGTGTAGCCGATCTCGCGGACGGCATCGCGCACGATCTCGACGTAATCCAGCTTGGCCTTCGTCGTGATCTCGCCGCCGACGATTACGACATTGCTTTTCGCGTATGTCTCACAGGCGACCCGGCTCTTCGTATCGACTGCGAGGCAGGCATCGAGCACAGCGTCGGAAATGGTGTCGCAGACTTTATCCGGGTGACCTTCACCGACAGATTCGGAAGCAAAAATGAAAGGGCGGAGCATGGCGGAAATTGAAAGTGGTTGGTTGAAAGTTGAGAGAGCGAAGCGTTCGGGCCTCGGAGGTCATGGTCAACATATTGACCAATCATGATGCGTAGATGTATCGTTTCCCCAGCCGATGCCGTCAACTTTAAATTTTCTCCGTTTGCTGGCCGATCCAACGCGCCTGCGGCTGCTGCTTTTGCTCGAGCGCGAGGAGCTCTCGGTCGCCGAGCTGCAGGAGATTCTGGGGATGGGGCAGTCGCGCATCTCGAGTCATCTCGCGCAGTTGAAACGTGCGGGTGCGGTCGCCGATCGGCGCGCCGGCAAGAATGTTTATTACGGCGTCGTGCGCAATGCTGAGCCGAACGCGGCGCGCGCGCAGATCGGCGAGTTGATGCGCACGCTCGCGCGGGAAATTCCCGAAACCGCGAGCGACGAGACGGCGCTGAAGCTCGTGCTGCGGAAGCGCAAGGATCAAGCGCGCGAGTATTTCGACGAGCTCGCCGGAAAGTTCGGCCGCAGCTATGTGCCCGGCCGCTCGTGGCAGGCGCTTGCGCATACCTTAATAACGCTGCTGCCGGCGCAAAATGTGGCTGACCTCGGCGCAGGCGAGGGGACGCTTTCGCAGCTCCTCGCGAAGACGGCGAAGCAGGTCATCGCGATCGATAATTCACCGAAGATGGTGGAATTCGGCTCTGCGCTGGCGGCGCGGCACGGCTTTGCGAATCTCGAGTATCGGCTCGGCGATATCGAAGATCCACCGATCGCGAAGAGCTCGATCGACCTCGCCATTCTCAGCCAGGCATTGCACCACGCCATTCATCCGGAGCGCGCGGTCCAGTCGGCGCATCGGATGTTAAAAAAAGGCGGACGGCTCGTCATCCTCGACCTGCTGAGCCACCGGTTTGAGCGCGCGCGGGAGCTTTACGCGGACCACTGGCTCGGCTTTAGCGAAGTGCAATTGCACCAGCTGCTGGACGAGAGCGAATTTCGTAAAATCGAGATTACGGTCGTCTCGCGGGAGAAAGAGAGCCCGCACTTCCAGACGGTTTTTGCGAGCGGCGTGAAGTAAAAAACTCCGCGCTCGGCCCGTTCCCGCAGCGGCCGGGAGCTGCAGGCTGGCGTCACCCGGCGATCCGATGCGTTGAACTTCGGACGAGAAATCTTGTCTGACCTTACGACGGCGTCTGTAATCGGATCGTGAGTGGCTTCTTCGAGGAACTTCAGCGACGGAAGGTGTATCGCGTCGCGGTCGGCTACGTCGTCGTGGCAGGCGGTGTTATCCAGCTCGCGTCAGCCGTGTTTCCTGCGTGGGATCTGCCCGTATGCGCATTCCGCCTCGTTGTGGTGGTGCTGCTGGTCGGCTTCCCGATTGCGTTAATTCTTGCGTGGGCCTTCGATGTCACGCCGACGGGAATTAAGCCGAGCGGACCACTACCGGGCACGACGACGGTTCGCCATTCGCGCCGTAATCTTTGGATACTGCTCACGGTTGCCGTGGTCACTTCGAGTGTTGCAGGTTTTTTTCTTCTGCCGCGCGCCTCTGCAAACAGGCTGGAGAAATCGATCGCCGTGCTCCCATTCCAAAATTTCAGCGACGACAAAGAGAACGCGTTTTTCGCGGACGGCATCCAGGACGACATCCTGACCAACCTGGCGAAAATCGGCGATCTGAAGGTGATCTCGCGCACGTCGGTGATGCCCTATCGCGGCAAGACAGGGAACGTCCGCGAGATCGGAAAGGCGCTCGGCGTTTCGGCGATTCTCGAAGGTAGCGTGCGGAAGGATAAGAATCGCGTGCGGGTCAATGTGCAGTTGATCAACGCCGCGAATGATCAGCACATCTGGGCGGAAGATTACGACCGCGATTTGACCGACGTATTCGCGATCCAGACCGACCTCGCGCAGAAGATCACGTCCGCGCTGCAAGCCCGGCTTTCGCCGACGGAAAAAGCGCAGATGACGCGCAAGCCGACCGAGAGCGGCGAGGCCTATCTGGCCTTCGTCGAAGCGCACAATCTGCAGATGCAGGTCGATGACGACACGAAGCTGAAGCAGGCGGCGCAGCTCTACGACCGCGCCCTGCAACTTGATCCGAGTTTCGCGATCGCGTGGGCGGGCGCTTCCCAACTTGCGAGCTGGCGCTATCACACCTGGGACCGGTTCGAACCGCTGCGTGCCGAGGCGCGAACGAAGGCGCAACGCGCGCTCCAATTGCAACCCGACCTTCCCGAAGCGCACATGGCCCAGGGGTTCTCGTATTATTACGGCGACGAAGAATACGATCGTGCCCTGGCCGAGTTTGAAATTGCCGCCCGCGGCCTGCCCAACGACGCGGATGTTTATCTCGCGATCGGAGCAATTCTGAGACGGCAGGGGCGCTGGCAGGAGTCGAATGCGAACATTGAAAAATCCGCTGAGCTGAGCCCCAACACAAGCTGGGTCCTGCAGAATCTCGCGCTCAACTACGAAATGTTGCGCGACTTCCCGATGGCGGAGAAAACGATCGATCGCGCATTGAAAATCGACCCGCGTTCATTTGGTTTATGGGAGATCAAATCGCAGCTGGCGATCGAGGCGCGCGGCGATTTCAGCGTGGCGGAGCAGGCGCTGGCGGAGTTCGCGGCCGCGGCGCCAGACCCGGTGAAAAAAGGGCGGATCGACGCGTCGCGACTCAACCTTTTGTTGCTGCAGCGAAAATTTGACGAGGCGATCCGGGTTGCGGAGCAGATGCCGCATGAATTTTCGGCCGAGCATATGGATCCATACCGCTCGGCCTCCCTGGCGCTCGGGATTGCGAAGACCGCGCTGCACGATGAAGCGGGCGCGCGCGAGCAGTTCCTGAAAGGCAAAAAATTCTGTGAAGAACAAATCGCATCCGTCCCGAACGATCCGCGACGCCACGCCCTCTACGCGAACGTCCTGGCATGGCTGGGTGACGGCGCCGCCGCAGTAAAGGAGGGCCGGCGCGCGATGGAATTGCTCCCCGAGAGCAAAGACGCGTTCGAAGGCCCGGTGATGACGATCGCGCTTGCGCAAGTCCATGCGACGCTCGGCGACGCGAAAGAAGCGGCGAAACTGCTCGACCAGATGTTGAGTCGTCCCGCGCCCATCACGGTGGAATTGCTCCGGATCGATCCGATCTGGGACAGGATTCGCAACGACGCCGGCTTCGCGCAGTTAATCGAAAAATATGCGACAAAAACTTAGCGCCGCGTTCTTCGTCCTCAGTTTCGCAGTCGTAGCGCGCGGCGAATGGCAGGTCGCCTCATCCTCGAGCGAGAGTTCGACCGATCGGTCGGTGGAACATCGCCATGTCGTGATGAGGAACGAGACGGGCGCGGAGGCCACGCTGGATCTTGCGGTCTTCTCGCCGAAATCTCATTCGTTGCGCGTGTTCGATGAAAGCGTGGAACCGCGGGCGGATCTGGCTGCGGTGATGGAGCGCGAACGCTGCATCGCGGGGACGAATGGCGGCTATTTTGATCCGGGCTACGCGCCGGTCGGGCTGCTCGTGATCGATGGAAAAGCGGTCGCCCCTTTCCGCAAAGCGCACCTCCTGAGCGCCGTCTTGACCGCGGGGAAAGGCCGCGTGCAATTGCTGCGGTCGCCCGAGTATTCCACAAAACGGAATCTCGGCACGGCGCTGCAATGCGGCCCGTTTCTGGTCGATCACGGCGAGGCGGTGGCCGGGCTGAACGACTCGCGCGGCGCGCGGCGAACCTTCGTCGCGGTGGATGGAGAGCGCGCTGCGATCGGATTTTGCTCTGGCGCGACGCTCGCGGAGCTCGGGCAAATGCTCGCGACAAGCGGCGTAATCGGAGCGGGCAAAATCCAGCGCGCGATGAATCTCGACGGCGGCTCGTCGAGCGCATTTTGGTTTGATGGCGGGACGCGCCCGCTGTCGATCCCTGCATACAAGACGGTCCGGAATTTCCTCGGCGTCGGACCGAAGTGACAGGCAGAATCAGCCGCAGATTTTCACGAGAATGAAAATTCTGTGTGAATCTGCGAAATCCGTGGGCACGTTTCGCGATGCGAATCTTCGGCGGTTTCAGGCGAACGGATGGTGGCGACGTTTTCTACGGCGAACTGTGCGGCGATGAGGTGCACGTTCTTGCGCAGCCGTACTGGCTCGGCTTAAAGACGACCGGTGAAAAACACTCGTTAGGCCAACTCCGCATCGATTTGCCCGTCGCCCCGTCGAAGGTCATCGCGGTCGGCTTGAACTACGCGGACCACATCGCGGAGATGAAACGGACGCCGCTCGGCACGCCGCTGATTTGGTTCAAGGCGCCGACTTCATTGTTGCCGCACGAGGGCAGGATCGAAATCGCCTTTCCGGAACATCAGACCGACTTCGAGGTCGAACTCGCGATCGTGATCGGGACCCGCGCAAAAAATCTCGGTGCGGCGCGCGCTCTGGACTACGTCTTCGGCTACACGATCGGCGAAGACATCAGCGACCGCGATTTGCAGAAATCGGAGAAACAATTCGCGCGCTGCAAATCGTTCGACACGTACACGCCGGTGGGGCCGTTTGTGTATCGCGATGTGGACGTTTCGGATCTGCCGATCACACTCCGTCAAAACGGTGTGGTGAAACAGGAGGCCCGCACGAGCCAGATGATTTACTCGGTCGCCGAAATCGTTTCGTTTGCGAGTGAGGCGCTCACGTTGCTGCCAGGGGATCTGATTCTGACCGGAACGCCGTCCGGGGTCGGCGCCATCCGCGCCGGCGATCAACTCGAAGCGACGATCGGAGAATGGCCGTCGCTCCGCAACTCGGTGGCGGCGGCGGAGTAACGCCGTAAAATAATTCTTTCCTGCCCGACATTCGTTGCCATAGCTTACATCCCCCAACGCCGGATGAAGCGATGTAATCAAGTGGCTCCGTCCGGATCCAAAATGTCGAAACGAGAAACGCGAAAACTTTTGCTCGACTCCGAGTTGCATCGTTCCCGATAACTGGCGCGAAACATCATCGAACGAGCCGACCAAAAAGCCTGAACCTATGAAAACACTGCTAACTGCCAGCCTCTTCTCCGTAACGCTCGCGCTGACTTCGTTCGGCCAGCAACCGCCTCCGCCGCCTGCTCCCGGC
>JALYZW010000304.1 GCA_030945725.1 Verrucomicrobiota bacterium
ATTACGCGCACCGTCGGCAGCTGCTCGCATCGATCGCGTCCGTGAATCCGGCCGATTTGCTGCAGAGCTGGCCGGACGGTCGAATCAAACTATTCCTGACCCATCGCCTACTCCGTTTCAGGCGCGAACACGCCGTGCTCTTCCACGAAGGAAATTACACGCCGCTCCGCGTCACTGGGACGTTCGCCGAAAGCTGCGTCGCTTTCCTGCGGCAGCACGAGGAAGAATGGTTCATCAGCGTTGCGCCACGGCTCTGCGCGCGGGTTGGCTTCCCGCCGATCGGCGAACGGTGGCAGGACACCCGCGTGGAATTTCCCTTGGGCGCCGGAACGCCTCTCGTCGACTTGTTCACGAGAAGGACAACACAGGTCGAGGGCGGTTCGTTCGCACTTTCGGACGCGCTCTCGGCGTTACCCTTCGCTCTTTATACCGCGGCCTAACGACCCTGGGAATGGCCCACGAGGCCGACCAGCCAGTGCGAAAAATTCGCTATGTTCGCCAGCGTGTCGCTGCCGAAATCAGCAAACGTGATTTGCGAAGATGCGAGCACGAGCAGCACACTCAAGAGCAGCAGATTCATCAGGTAAATTACGACGAGGGAGAAGAACGTTCCCTGGTCGCTCAGGTCCGTCTGATTTTTCGGGATCATCCAGCAGGTGAAGGTGAAATGAAACGCCCACGTGCCGCCGATGACTGCGTAAAGCAGCGGCCCGTACCCGCGGACGTCGAAGCAAAGGCTGCACGCTCCGTAGATCGCGATCGCGAGCAGGCTGTAGAGCGGGAAAAAATAGGGCGCGAGAGCGATCCAGAAATTATTCCGATCGGTAATGATATGTCCGCCGTCGCGCCCCACCCGGAAACGGCTCACGCGTCCGCCCATCAACAGCACCCAGAGGGCGTGCGTCAGCTCATGTCCGAAAACATAAACGAGCATGGGACGCGGGAGGCCGAAAAAGGCGATCAACCAAAGCACCGCGCCTAACGAGAAGAACCAGAATTCTTCGGCCGCCCAAAGTTGCTGGGTGATCGTGGCGCGCGCGAAAACCGTGAAGAACGTCTCGGTCAGGATCGCGCAACTCGGGAGCAGGAACAGCGCGATCACGAATTTCACGTAACGCGTGGGGACCATCAGCCGGCCCGCGTCCGGCTCGGCGCGCGCTCGGGGGGCGGGTCGCCGCTTCGCCGCCACGGAAGAATGGCGCAACGTTTTACGAGGACGCCTGGCAGCTGATTTTCGATTGGTCCGCGGCACAGATTCAGCGCCAGATTACGCACGGCGCATTCGGTAATGGAAGCGCGACGGCGGTATTCTGGGTCGAATGCGCCCGAACCATGTCGTCCCGAGTCGCGAAGACGGCGAGGGACCTCTCACGCGCTCCTTGGTTGATTTATGGTCGTGCGATCGGCCGGCACCCTGTGCGAGGTCCATCACGTTCGTTCGGGATGACAGCAAGCAGCTGCATCGATCGCCGGGCGCGCAATAAGCGGCTACGCGCGGCCCATATAATTCCCGGTCCGCGTATCAATCTTCACCGCTTCGCCTTCTTGGATAAACAGCGGGACGTTGACCGTCTTGCCCGATTCCAGCACCGCGGGTTTGGTCACATTTGATGCCGTATCGCCGCGCAATCCTTCCGGCGCTTCCACCACTTTTAAGATGACGGACGACGGCAGTTCCACCTGCACCGCCTTGCCTTCCACGTGCAGCACTTCGACCGGCAAATTCTCGACGAGATAACCTTTCGCGTCCGCGAGCAGATGCTCATCGAGCGTCACCGTTTCATATGTGTTCGGGTCCATGAAATGATAGCCACTGTTGTCCTTGTACGAGAACTCGAGCGTATTCCGATGGATATCGACGAGCTCGATTTTATCGGTGGAACCGAAGCGCACGTCGGCGCTTTTTCCCGTATTGATGTAGCGAATGATCGCCTGCACGAACGCCCGCAAATTGCCGGGCGTGCGATGTTGCACGTCGAGCACGATGGCGGTGTTGCCGTTGTATTTTATCGCTTGTCCTCTGCGGAGATCGTTCGCTGCAGCCATAAGTCAGAATCTAATTGCGGGTGGAGCTGAGAGAATCACACGCGGGCAAGCAGCGTCAACTAGAGCAGCTTGAGCTTCGTTAGGTCCTGCGAGTCGACGATTCCGACCGGGACTTGCTGATCGTCGACCACCACGAGGTCGTCGATCCGGTGCCGTTCGAGCAGGTTCAACACTTCCACCGCGAGCTTGTCGCGGTGCACCGTCACCGGATTGAGCGTCATCAAATCCGCGACCAAGCGGTCGCCGATACGCGGGTCGGATTGAAAATGGCGCGCAAAATCTCCGTGCGTGAAGATGCCGAGGAGTTGCCCATTCGCGTCCGCCACGACCGCGGCGCCCGCGCGAACGGCCGTCATCGTTTTCAAAACGGAGCGCACGGGCGTATCGGCGGCGACCATCGCAAGAGACTCACGCGGCCGCATAATCTGGTGCACGCGCAGAAGCAAGCTGCGGCCGATCATCCCTGCCGGATGGAAGCGCGCGAAATCCTCCTTTTGAAAGCCGCGCGCTTCGAGCAGGACCATGGCCAGCGCATCGCCGAGCGCGAGCATCACGGTTGTGCTCGAGGTGGGCGCGAGGTTCAGCGGACACGCTTCCTGTTCGATATTCACATCGAGGAGCACGTCGCAATTCTGCGCGAGCGTTGATTCCGCCACGCCGCAGATGGCGATGATTTTAACCTGGAACCGAGAGATGGCGGGAAGGATTCGGAGCAGCTCGTCGGTCTCGCCGCTGGCGCTCAATGCGATCAGCACATCGCCGTCCGCCACCATCCCGAGGTCACCGTGCAGAGCGTTCAGCGAATCCAAAACGACCGCTGGCGAGCCCGTGCTCGTGAGGGTGGCCGCGATCTTGGCTCCGATGTTTCCGGATTTCCCGACACCGAGGACGACGACTTTACCCTTCGCCTCGATCGTAGACTTTATCAGCTCGACCGCGCGCGAGAACCGCTCATCAAGGCGTTCCCGCAAGCGTTGGACCTCGAAAATTTCGATGTCGAGCACGCGTCTGGCCTTCCCAAGATAGTCCATCGGTCTATAATTCTGTGCCCAGCGGCCTGACCGGGCAAGATTATGCGACAGACCGCGTTTGTTCGAACTATGAAAACTTACCTCCTCGCAGCGCTCCTCGCCGCCGGCCTCACCAGCATCGCCGGCGCGCAAACCTTTACTGCGCCGGTGGACGGCAACCGATCGCGGCAGCGCGAACGTCCCGCCGTCCAGA
>JALYZW010000305.1 GCA_030945725.1 Verrucomicrobiota bacterium
GTTCTGCCACGGGGTCCCTCGACTTCGCTCGGCATGACGGGCGGGTGCGCTGCTCGAAGTGGGATCGAGGCGGACAGTCCCCTCCAACCGGAGGGCCGCTGCTGTGCCGAGAGCGTCCAAAGACGGCATCGCTCCGTCCTTATTCCGCGTTCAGTCCCGGCACGTGCGCGTAGCCGATGAAAGTCGGCGTTCGCTTCGCGTCCTTGTCTCGCGGTGGGTGCGCGATTTTGAAATCAAAGACGCTGACCCCGAAACGCGATTCGCCCTGATAGGTGCGGCCATCGCTCGCGCCGACCATGATCCGGTGCCCTGTTTTCTTTTCGCGCCCGAGGTAAATCATGGTGTGTGTGATCGGCGGATCGCGCTCGATGCTATACGTGCCGGTCCAAAAGAGCAGGTCGCCGGGCTTTAATTCGTCGAGTTCAAACGTGTCGTCTTTCTGGCTGTTCACCGCGCGGAAGGTTCCGGCTTTACGCGCCCAGGTGTACAGTTCGCTCGAGTCGCGCGGCACATCATGGCCGCCGGTTTGCGACAGCACATAGTGGACGAATCCGGAGCAATCCATTCCGCCCTGGGCCGGGTCGGCCGATCCATATTTGTATTGCAGATTTCGACCCGCGAGATCGAGGCCAAGGTCGGTGAGTTTGCGGAGGCCGGGCGGATACTTTTCGTATTCCGCGATGTCGCCCGGCGGGACCGTAGCGGGAGCGCCTTTCTTCTTTTCGTCGGGCGGCGCGACCGCCGGCGGCGTGGGGCTGGGCGAAACGCTTTTCTCTGGAGTTGCGGACGGCGAAGGTGATTCCGCCGGCTTGGGCGTTGGGGTGGCGGACGGGCTCGGAGTCGGCGTCCCCTCGCCTTTCTTGCGGTGTTTCGTTTTGGAAGCGTCGTCCGCTGTTTTTTTCTTCGATGTTTCAGCGGACTCCGGCGACGGGCTCGCCTTCGGTTTCGGCTTCGGCTTTGGAGAATCGCTCTCGTCGGACGAGGGACTGGGCGAAGGTTTCTTGTCGTCGCCCGAAGATTGGGCGCTCGTCTTTTTCTTCTTTTTGCGGTGCGGCGCCGGGGTCGGCGTAGGAGCTTTCAAGGCGCGCTTGAGCTTGTCGCCTAACGACTGCTCCGCGCTGGCGGCGCCCAAAAACGAAAACGCCAGGACCACAACGGCGACCAGCCGCAGGAGCGCTGCGGGCTGATGCGTTCGCCGGGCCGCTCGCATCAGCGCGCCAGTTCCTGCAAGACGGCTTTGTTCAAGCGAATCCCGGCGTCGAGATTTTCGAGCGGGAAATTTTCGTTCGGCGAATGCGCACGGCAGTCCGACAAAGCGAGACCGAGCAATAACGTCTCCACTCCGAGGATGCTGCGGAATTGCGAGACAATCGGAATGCTGCCGCCCTCGCGGATGAGCGCGGGATCCTTGTCAAAGGCGTTCCGGAGCGCACGCTGCGCAGCTTGTCCGACCGGCGAATGGGGATCGGTCAGGTACCACGGTCCGCTATGGCCACGCGTAATCTCCATCGTGACGCCGGGCGGAAGGTGCTTCTCCAAGTGACGCGTCGCCAGCTCCAGGATCTCGTCGCCCTGCTGATCCGGCACGAGGCGGAAGGTCAATTTCGCCATCGCGTGACTTGCGATCACGGTCTTCGTTCCCATTCCCTGATAGCCGCCGCCGATGCCATTGATCTCCGCTGTCGGGCGGCCCCAAATTCGCTCGAGCGTGCTGAAACCTTTCTCACCGAACAACGCGGGCGCTTTCGTTTCGTTGAGGATTTCCTCGTCGCCATTCAGAGGAAGCTCGCTCCACGCTTTTCGCTCCCAATCTTCAAGCGGCCTCACCGTGTCGTAGAAACCTTCGATCGCCACGTGTCCATTTTCGTCATGCAAAGTGGCGAGCAGACGAGCCAGCGCAGTCACCGGATTCGCAACCGCGCCGCCAAAGACCCCAGAGTGCAAGTCCATCTGCGCGCCCGTGATTTTGACTTCCAGCGCCGTCACCCCACGCAGTCCGTAGCTCAAGGTCGGCACGCCTTTCGCCACCATGCCCGTATCGGAAACGACCGCGACGTCGCACTTCAACTCTGCCGCGTTTTCCGAGAGAAAATTCCCAAGATTGCCACTGCCGATCTCTTCTTCGCCTTCAATCACGAGATGAAGGTTCACGGGCAGCTCGCCGTGTTGCTCGATCGTCTCTTGAAGACCGAGAATGTGGGCGTAGATCTGGCCTTTGTTATCCGTCGCGCCGCGCGCGAAGACGTAACCATTTTTCAACACCGGCTCGAACGGGGGCGAGTCCCACAGATCGAGCGGATCGGGCGGTTGCACATCGTAGTGTCCGTAAATCATGACCGTCTTGCGCCCCGCCTGATGTTTGTTTTTGGCCCAGACGATCGGATGACCGGGCGTCGGGACGAGGCGCGTTTCAAGTCCGATCTGCGTCAGTTTTTCGACCAGCCAGTGTGCGCACTCCGTGACCTTTTCTGCGTATTCGTCATCAGTCGAGACGCTCGGGAAACGGAGAAAGGAGTAATATTCTTCGAGATGACTTGCGCGCATCCGCCCACCCTAGCGCAGGTATCGGGGGTTTGGCTATCCGTCGTGTGCGCGAACAACCTTGCCGGTCGCCGGTCCCTTCCTTAACGATTGATCATGGATCAGGAGCAGACAGCGGCAGCCGATGCGGGACTTGTCCGCGCCATGGGCATCCCGGCGCTCGCGGCCAACATCATCAACACCACGATCGGCGCGAGCATCTTCGCACTTCCCGCGCTCGTCGCGAAAGGACTGGGCGCCGCGGCGCCGGTGGCGTTTCTGGGATGCGCACTTGCGATGACGTTGTTCGTCACCTGCTTCGCGCTCGCGGGGAGTCGTGTCTCGTTGACAGGCGGGCTCTACGCCTACGCGGAAATTGCGTTTGGACGTTACGTCGGCTTCGTCACCGGCTTGTTCTTCTACACGACGGCGGTGTTGAGCGTCGCGGCGGTCGTCAATGTGTTTGCCGGAACGGTCGCGGCCCTCGTGCCGTGGCTCGGCGGCGGCTTTGGGCGCGCTCTCGTGATGTTCGCGGTCTACGCCATCCTTTCCGCGATCAATATCCGCGGGGTCCGCGCCGGCGCCGGGACGGTCCAGGTCGTCACGCTGATCAAGCTCGTGCCGCTGATCGTGTTCATTGGCGTCGGTATTTTCTTTGTGCAACCAGCTGCTCTCAGCTGGCCCGGCTGGCCCGGCGCCAAACCGGTCGGCGACGCTGTGCTATTGCTCCTGTTCGCGTTCTTCGGCATCGAAGTCGCGCTGATCCCGAGCGGCGAGGTCAAGAATCCAGCGCGCACGGTCCCGCGCTCGATCTACGCCGCGTTGGCGATCACCACCGTGATTTATATCCTGATCCAACTCGTCGCGCAGGGGACGCTTGGCGCGCGCCTTTCGGATAACACGATCGCGCCGCTGGCCGAATCCGCAGCCACCTTTCTCGGCAACTTCGGTCGGCTGCTGCTGCTCGCGGCGGCCACCATCTCGTCCTTCGGTTTTGTCGCCTCGGACGTTCTGAGCTCTCCGCGAATTCTGTTCGCGCTCGGGCGGGACGGGATTTTGCCGAAAAGCTTCTCGCACGTCCATCCACGGTTTCGTTCGCCAGACGTCGCGATCGTCGTGTATTCGGGCATCGCGTTTCTGTTCTCGTTGACCTCCACGTTCGAATCACTCGCGGTGATGGCGAACGTGGCCGCGCTGTTGCTCTATATTATCTGCTGCGCTGCCGCGTGGGAGCTGATGCGGCGCGACGTGCGCACGGAAGCCGCGCCCTTCACATTTCCTGGCGCAAAAGTTGTCCCAATCATTTCCGTCGTCGCGATTGCTTGGATCTTAAGCCACGCGACCGCCCGCGAATTTTACGTGACGGCCGCAGTTCTCGCAGCGGGAACGGCGCTCTATTTTGTGCGGATTACGCTCGCACGCCGGCCGGCTTCGAGCTGAGTAGCGGTAGCATTTTCCCGCCTGTCATCCCGAGCGAAGTCGAGGGACCGCGTCGCATCACGATCGGTTTAGCCACGGGGTTCCTCGACTCCGCTCGGAATGACAGGCGCAAACAAATCGAGGAATTGCGCTACATCTTGTGGCGTGTGTCGGCAACGTATCCGTTATTTGGTATTATTTTGCTTGGCGGTGGGGCGAATCTCGGCGTTAACTTCTCGCTTAGGCACCTTAGCACCATGCACCTTCAATCCCTCGAGCTGTTCGGCTTCAAATCGTTCGCCGACAAAACTGTTTTTAACTTCGCTGAGGGTGTGACGGCCGTGGTCGGGCCGAATGGCTGCGGCAAATCGAACGTGCTCGATGCCGTCCGCTGGGTCCTCGGGGAACAATCCGCGAAAGCGCTGCGCGGCGGCGAAATGGCGGACGTGATTTTCAACGGCACCGACACCCGCAAGCCGGTCGGGTTTGGCGAAGTTTCGCTCACGTTCACCGATTGCGCGAGCGAGCTGGGGACTGACTGGCACGACGTCCGCGTGACCCGGCGCGTCTACCGCGATGGCAACTCGGAGTATTTGCTGAACAAGACGGTTTGCCGTTTGCGCGACATCCAGAGTCTCTTCGCGGACACCGGCGTCGGTCGGAGCGCCTACTCCATCATGGAGCAGGGCAAGATCGACTTGATTCTCAGCTCGCGTCCGGAAGATCGGCGCACCGTTTTCGAGGAAGCCGCCGGCATCACGAAATACAAGACGCAAAAGCGCGAGGCGTTGCGCAAGCTCGAGGCGACCGACGCAAATCTGCTCCGCATCGGCGACATCATCAAAGAGGTGAAGCGGCAGATCGGTTCGCTGCAACGACAGGCCGGCAAGGCGCGGCGTTATCAAACGTTGATGACGGACCTGCAGGTGCTCGACACCCATCATTCGCGCAACAAACTCGAGGAACTCGAAGGTGAACTGGATCGTCGTCGCGAGGCGATCGCGAAGTTCGAAGAATCGGAGCGCGAGACGCTGGCGAAAATCGAAGCGAGCGAAAACGAACTCGCGAGCCGGCGCGGCGATTTGAACGCGATCGACGCACGGATCGGCGATGCGCGCGCGGAGGTCCAGCGCTTGCAGAGCGAGATGTCGGCGCATCGGAGCCGGATCGAATTTAATCGGCAACGGGCGCAGGAAATTCTCGAGCTCATCGAGCGCTATAGGTCCGACATCGCGGCGGCGGAAACGAAACGGACCGAGCAGGCGAATCAGATCACCGAAGCCAATGCTTTGATCGAAAGAACCGATCGTCTGCTTGAATCGAAGCAGGCGGAACTCGCCGAGTTGACGGCGAAAGCAGCGCGCCTCCGCACTGAGCGATCGGATCGCGAAGCGGAATCGCAGACTCTGCAGATTGCGCTCTCGCGCGCGGAAAACCGTCTGAGCGCGCTTGAGGACGAATTGGCTGGCACGAAGACGCGGCGCGACGCAACGGGAAAACGAATCGCCGAGTTGGCGCGAGACATCGCGGCGGCGACCAGTGCGCGCGATGATGCGGAAGCGGCGGTCGTTCGCGCGAATGCCGTGTCGGAGACGGAGCGGGCCACCGTCGAGACACTTTTCCAGGCATCGCGCGATGCCGAGCAGAAATTGCAGGCGCAACAACAATCGCTGGCTGAGACGGAGAAGGAAGCGTCCCGACTTGACCGAAGCATCGGCGAAAAAGAATCGCGGCTCGAGATTCTGCGGCAGCTCAATGAACAAGGCGAAGGCCTTGCGAAAGGCTCGCAGGCAGTTCTGAAAGGTTTGGATGAACCAGACCGTATTCGACCTGCGCTTGGTGGTGCATTGGTCGCGAGCCTGGATGTCGATCGCGAATATGTGAGCGCTCTCGAGGCCGCCTTCGGCCGGAACATGCACGCGGTGGTGCTGCAGGATGAGGCGCTCGCCGCGGAGATTCTCCGCCACGTCACGAGCCATAATCTCGGGCAGGCGGCGCTCACTCTCACCGCACTGACTCCGGTCGCGGCGGACGAACGTCCGTTGGATTTACCGGCAGGCGCGATGGCGTGGGCCATCGACAAAATCACCTCTCCACCGACGTTCGAACCACTCGTTAGGCAATTGCTGCGTGGCGTCGCCATTGTAGCCGATCTGGAGACGGCGCTTCGTCTGAAACGAGATCATTCGGAGCTGCAATTTGCCACGCTCACCGGCGAGTTCATTTCAACGGCGGGCGTGCTTTTCGGCGGGACCGCGACGACGGAAAGCGAATCGCTCCTCGGCCGAAAGTCGTTGATCAGCCAGACAGCGGCGGAAGTTTCGGAGCTCGAAGGCGAGCTCCATCGGACCCGCGAGTCGCGCGACGAAGCGGTGGCAAGCGTCGAGGCGGCTCGGAATCAACTCGAAGAAGCTCGCGCCGAACATCAGGCGGCGCACGTGCGCCAAACAAACTCAGCCGCGCAACTTCTGCTGCTCGGGCACCAGCAACGCGCGGCCGAAGAACGGTTGCGTCAGCTTCAGATGGAACGCACGACGCTGGACCAGCAAACCGGCGTTGCGGATGACCGCATCGCAGAGCTCGAACAGGAATTCCAGCGTTTAACCGCTGAGATCGCGGCGCAAAAAAAGCATCGCGCCGCCGCGACGGACGCGAGCGAACAGGCGCGGCTGCAGGAGGAGGAAACGTCTGCCGCCCTGCAGGAACTGCGCCTCGCGGTTGCGACGGAAAGACAACGTCAGGAAAATCTCGTCAGCCAGCGCCAGCCAATGGCGGCGCGCGAAGCCGAGCTAGCCGAATTAATCGATACTCGACGCGCGGATATCGCGAATTACGAGCGACGCCTCGAGTCGCAGACGATGGAGTCGGAGAAAGCGGACGCGACCCTTGACTCACAAGCGGCCGAACTCGCGGCGGCGGAGGAAAACGTCGCTGGCATCGCTCAGGAGCGATCGACGCGTCTGGCCGCCGTAAATACTCTCGAGGTCCAGTTGCGGAGCGTGCGCGATTCGCTCAATGAGCTGCACGATTCGCGCGGGAAAGAACAGGTCCGCGAGACGCAATTGCAGCTGCGCGTCGACAATCTGCTCGAACATATCACGCGGCGTTACCAGCTCGATTTGCGTGAATTCAAGCGCGATCACTACGGCTTTCAAACAACGCTCCGCGCGCAGCTGAAACGCCGCGCCGCGCCGATGCCGGAAACTGCGGCCAATGTGATCGACGAAGAGGCGCCGACGGCTCAGATCGATCCGATCCAACTCGAAGCGATCGTCGCCGAGTTGACCCGGCAGCTGGACCAGATGGGCCCGGTGAACCTCGATGCGGTGCACGAATACGACGAGCTCGAAGAGCGACACACCTTCCTCGAAACCCAGAACAACGACCTGATTGCCTCCCGACGCGAGGTCCTGGACGTGATCGCGCGGATCAACAGCACAACGCAGAAGCTCTTCGCCGAAACTTTTGCGCAAGTGCGGGTGAATTTCCGCGAAATGTTCGCCGAGCTTTTCGGCGGTGGCCGCGCCGACCTGACGCTGCTCGACGAAAACGATCCGCTGAATTGCGGCATCGACATCATCGCGAAACCACCGGGCAAACAGCTGCAAAGCGTGTCGCTTCTTTCCGGCGGGGAACGGACGATGACGGCGGTCGCGTTGCTTTTCGCGATCTACATGGTCCGGCCGAGTCCGTTCTGCATTCTCGATGAAATGGATGCGCCGCTGGATGAATCGAACATCAATCGCTTCATCAAAATGCTCGATCGATTCGTGCAGCAAAGTCAGTTCATCATCATCACGCACAACAAGCGGACGATCGCGAAAGCCGACGTGCTCTACGGGGTGACGATGGAAGAGCGCGGCGTGAGCAAGCTGGTGGGAATGAAACTAGCGCGCGAAAAAGGCGCCGACGGCGAGCTGCGCAAGACCGAGCGCAGAAACGCCACGCCACCCGAGTTCCCGGCGGAGCGGGCTGACAATGAGCGCGAATTGGCGTTGAGTCGTTAGGCCGCGCCCTGAAATTGCCGTCATCCCGAGTCGCGGAGACGACGAGGGATCTCGCATAAACACCACGACCATCTGTGGCCGGAACGCTTAGCAACGTAGCCGCGGCGTGATTGCTGACGCATCATCACGCGAGCGCGCTAACCGAATCGGAAAGGTCCCTCGCCGTCTCCGCGGCTCGCGATGACCGCAAACATCTCCGGCCCAAAATCATTTGCCGCGTTCTACCGATGCTGCGAAAATCCGCGGATGCTTCAAACGGCGGAACGCAGTGGCGAGAAGCGGGTCTCACAAAACCCGCCGCACGAACGCTATCTTCAGGCGTTTCGCTGGATGCTCGTCGCGCGGATCCTGGAGGAAAAACTCGCGAGTCTTTATCGCGGCGGGATGATCACCGGCGGCGTCTATGTCGGACGCGGACAGGAAGCGATCAGCGCCGC
>JALYZW010000317.1 GCA_030945725.1 Verrucomicrobiota bacterium
TTGCGGACCAAGGCGTTCCAATGTGCCAGCACGTCCGCCAGCACCCCCTCAAAACTATGATCGCCATCGATGAACAGAAAACCGTAACGCTGATTGGCGATCGCTTGACGCGAATCCTGAACCAGCAAGTGAACTCGGCCTTTCATGTCCGGTTGCGCGAGGAACGCGTCGCACTTCGGATCGTGCTTTGGCGCGTTGTCGATCGAGAACACTTCACGGCCGGGACTCGCCGCGGCCAGCAGCGTGGTCGACCCCGCATGGTTCCGGCCGATCTCGAGAATGTCTCCCTCGGTCGCTTGCGTTGCCTTCCAGAGCAGCGCGGCCTCGTCGAACCCTTGCCGAATAATGCCGCGATTCCGGCTGTCGCAGCGGAAAAGCCACGCCAGGTCCTCGAACCCAAGACGCGCACCGGACGAAGTTAGCTCCGCCACTTGGTGATTCATTCCCTCGCGCTTCCCGATACTAGGAACAGTTCGTGAATCCCCTCATGACTCGTTCACAGTTCCCTCAAGGTCAAAAAATGGTTGAGCTGCTTGAGCTCTGTGATCTTGTCGAGCAGCGGCTTGAGCGAGCGTTCCCTCTTCAACATCTCGCGATGCCGTAGCTCGGGATACTCCGTCTCCGCTCGTTTGCGGCGCTGAGAGATTTCCATAACTCGACGCACAGGCCTGGAGGATCTCGAAGTAAGCCCGCCTCATCACGCTGCTATCCGCCAGTGTGTCCGTTCACCGTTTGATCATACCGCCCTGCAGGACGCAGCGAGGGCGACGCCTAATTCGGATGTCGGCGAACGGCTGACATCGGCCTTCTTGAGATGGGTGGAATCCGGCCTTAGTAAACCGTTCATGCGCACGCCGGCGATCCCCTCTCGAGTCGTAGCAATCGCAGTTTGCCCCTTGTTCGTCCTGCTCATCGGTTATGGCGATTTTCGCCAAGGCAACGAGAACTCGATGCTGTTGTTTTATATGATCCCGATCGCGCTCGCGACGTGGTATAGCGGCACTGCAGCGGGGATCGGAGTTGTAGCGCTTAGCGTCGCTGCCGCTGTCCTCGCGGACAAGTTAGCAGGGATTCCGTCGGTAGAGCTTTGGAATGTCGGAATGAGTGTGGCCTACTACTTAGTCTTCGTGGGACTGCTGTCCCGCTGGCATAACTCCGTGAAGCACATGCATGCGAAAGTCGAAGAACGGACAGCTGATTTGCAACGCGAAATCTCTGCCAGAAAAGGACTGGAGCGCGAAGTGGCTAATGTGACAGAACATGAGCGGGCCCGATTAGGTCGAGAGCTTCATGACAGCCTTTGTCAACACCTCACCGGGACGGCACTCAAAGCCCAAACAGTGGTTAAACAAGTGGAGCGAGGAGAAGACTGCGCGGCCGCGACCGCAAGTGACGTCGTTACTCTCGTCGACCGCGGCATCGAAATCGCACGGGATATCGCGCGCGGTTTATTCTCCTCCGAACTGGAAGGAGAAGGACTCGTAATGGCGATTGGTGGTCTGGCCGAAAACACATCACGCCTGCATGGTATCGATTGCAGTTTTGACCATAACTCTGAAATATCCCTCTCACCTGAAAAGGCGACTCAACTTTATTGGATCACGCGCGAAGCAGTGACCAATGCGGTCCGGCATGCCAGGGCGAGCAGGATTCAGATCAGACTTACTCAGGCAGGCGCCCACGCAGAGCTTGACGTGGAAGACGACGGATGCGGACTGGCGCCCTATCGTGAGAAGGGTCACGGGATTGGGTTGCACGTCATGAGACAACGGGCCGAGCTGGCGGGCGGATCCCTACGAACAAGCAATGGTAAGGAGGGCGGGACCAAGGTGCGCTGTTTGGTGCCGGTGGACTTGCTAGATGGGACGCGTGAATCGGAAGATTAAACCACGCCGGATAGTTGTCGTGGATGACCACCCTGTGGTCCGCGACGGACTGAGGGCGATCATCAACGAGGAGCCAGACTTGCACGTCTGCGGAGAAGCGGCAGGACCGGGTGCCGCCATCGCCACGATCCTTTCTACCCTTCCTGACCTTGTTCTAGTAGACCTCTCGCTTAGCGGCGGTTCAGGAATGGAGCTGCTCAAAGATATGGCGATTCGACACCCGTCGCTCCCGGCCTTAGTCGTTTCGATGCACGATGAGGCGATCTATGCCGAGCGTGTTCTCCGGGCGGGAGCGCGCGGCTACCTAACAAAAGCGGAGACCTCGCAGTCGCTCCTCAAAGCAATTCGGCAGGTACTCGACGGGAAGGTTTACGTGAGTGAAGTAGTCATGAGCTCGATTGTCTCCAAAATGGGCAAGCAGAGACAGACAACGCCGCCCATCGAGCAGCTTAGCGATCGCGAGCTGCAGGTGTTCGAGCTCATGGGCACGGGGCTGAGTACCGCTGACATCGCAGAACGCATGCACGTTTCCATCAAGTCAGTGCAGAAATACATCGAGCGAGCAAAAGAGAAATTCGGGGCGTCGACGCTTAAAGATCTACTGCGGGAAGCTTTTCGCTGGCAGGACCAGCAACCCACGGTAGACGACGACTAACCGTCGAATCAAATAGCGTATAGTAGGTCTCCGCCTTGCGGTTCGTGATTTGGTTCACATTGACGGACCCGAGGGTGAAATACCAGGCGGCTAAAACCGCGACGACACCGGAAAATAGAATGATCGAAGTCCACAGATAACCTAAGCCTGCGGTACGGGTCAGATAGTCAGACGTCGTCGTGCCGACGGTGGTAGTCGCGACGATCACGGCTCAATACAGAAAACGGTGCAGCTTCGACGCGCCAATTTGGGCAGTCGCAGTCACGACGAAGAGGGCGAAACAAATCGCGATACTAATTGCCTAACCAAGGTTCAGGGTCATGGAAAGCGCGTCGCCGCCGGTTTCGCCGAGCGTCGTCGCGGCAATCTTAATGATCCAAAACGCGATCGAGACCTGCGGAACTTTATTTTTCATGTGCCCGCCGACATTCGGTGCCTTTGCTGCACCCGAAAAGCAGATCTACTAATGCTGTTTTCGATCCGCAGTCACTTCTTTCGCCTGGTCACTGGGCGACTCGTTTTGGATGGAGATGATTTTGCCTGATTTCGCGTCGACGAGCACCTCGGTGATATCGCGCGTCATCGGCCTGGCGATGTCGAACGACCAAACCAGGTGCCCCTTTTCATTCTCGATCTCCGCACTCTTGATCGAGCCATGGGGGACTTTTCCGAGCGCGATATGTTCAGCCGCTGCCTTCGTAATCTTAGCTTGTTTCAGCAGCGTGCGATCATTGGTCGCCGCGCTAGCTGTACCCGAAAGAATTCCAGCAAGAACAAGCATGGTGACCGAACCTAGGAGCGTTGTTTTCATGTCGGCGTTTGACCTCCTTCCGGACAAATTATTCAAACCTATTGCTAAACGCGGGCTTCGGTCGGGATCGGTGTCTTTGCCGACTTATGGATTCTAGCTTGTTGCTTTGCCGGCCTGATTGAGGGTGTGCTTACCACAATGACAAACGATATCACAGAGCTTGCGCCGAAGCGGCGCGTCGCTCACCGGCTCCTTGCGCAGGCATCGCTCTACTTCGCGATGCCGAACCGCGCTGAGCTCGTTGCCGCGATCCTTCTGTTCCTTCTCATGGTCTTATTCAAAGCCGTGAACGCGACGCGCTATTTCTTTAACACGGATGAGTCACAGCATCTCCACGTTGTCTGGGGCTGGGCCAATGGCTTCATCCAGTACCGCGACGTTTGCGACAATCATATGCCGTTGTTTCAGCTGGTCTTTGCGCCGATTTACAAGCTGATCGGCGAGCGCGCCGACATCCTTTACTGGATGCGTTTCATCCTTATGCCGATGTACTTCGTGGCGGCGTGGTGCACCTATCGGATCGGTGCCGTTTGCTTTTCAAGACGTGTCGGACTCTGGGCGGTAATCATCGCCGGCTCGTACCCGGGCTACCATTTCTGCTCGCTGGAATTTCGAACTGATAACCTTTGGGCGCCGCTCTGGCTGCTGAGCGTAGTGATCTTAGTCAGCGGCGCGATCAGTGTCCGCCGAGCCGTGGGCGCAGGCCTGGTTCTCGGTTTTTGCTTCGGCATCTCATTGAAATCGACGCTCCTGTTGCTTTCCCTCCTGACTAGTGGCGCGTTGACGCTGCTTTTCGCACGTCGTCAAAGGCTCGGCGTTTCCAACCGTTATCTCGCCGCCTGCGTTGGCGCATTTCTGATTAGCACCGCGATTGTTCCTGCGGTCATCGTTGGCGCTTTTGCTTTCTCGCCGATCTGGCCGCAATTCCGATACTGGGTGTTTGAAAACAACATCGTGCCGGGCCTAACGAATCACCCGGCCTGGTGGATATGGATTTTCCCGTCTGTGTTTCCTATCGTGATCTACGTGGGTCGCGCGATCATCCGCGCGACAACTGATGAGAGGCTCGCGTTCCGCCGAGGGTTTATCTTTTTCATCTGCGGATTCTACCTACCGGCACTCTGGAGTTTTTGGCCACTCGTCTCGCGACAAGATTACCTGCCGTATCATCCACTCGCCTTTGTGCTCTATACCGGTCTCCTTGTTGCAGTCGCGGAGCCGCTCGCAGCGCGGAGCAGAAACTTCGGAAGGTTGTCCGCGCCGCTCGCGCTGCCAGCGTTCGTCGTTCTAGTCGAGATGATCGCGATGCTCACGCTGCACCCTTTCTGGATCGATGGGGCTCAAAGCGAAACCGATTTGCTTCGTGCGACCCTTCAACTCACGAAGCCGGGCGACTTCATTTTGGATGAAAAAGGTGAGACCGTTTTTCGGCAGCGTGCGTTTCCCCCGATCTGGGAACCGTGCGTGCTGCGACGTATCGCGCTCGGCTTGATGACAGATGACGCCGCCGATCGTTGCATTCGGACAAAGACTTGCGTGGCGGTTCTCGGCAAAGACATGTCCCGTGACGCGACGCGATTCATCGCGCGAAATTACCTGCCGGTCGGCCATCGTTTGCGCGTCGCAGGCTGCTGGCTGCCTCCCCTTCAGAATCACGGGCGCGCAGATTTCGACGTCGTTATCCCAGCGTCCTATGAGATCCTCGCGCGCAATGGCGCCATCGCGGGCACGTTGGACGGCAAGCCATACGTCGGCGCATGCGATCTCGCCCCAGGACGGCACACCTTCGTCGAGACCGCCGACGCAACCGAGCTGGTCGTGCTCTGGGCGCAGGCGGCGGACCGGCATTTTACGCCCTTCGCGTTTGCGCGCTCGACGCCGCAAAGCTGACATCTCGCCTTCGCGCCACGTGCGTTTCCGATTATATACCAAGTGATCATTCCCCCGCTCGACGCCCGCTCGCGTGTCATGATGATCGCGCCGCATCCGGATGACGAATCGCTCGCCGCCGGCGTCCTGTTGCAAAGGGCGGTCACTGCGGGCGGCGCCGTACGAATCATTTACGCGACCGACGGCGACGACAATCCCTGGCCGCAACGCGCGCTGGAGAAACGCTGGCGCCTTGCAGCAGTGGATCGAGTGCGATGGGGAAAGCGTCGCCGACAGGAAGCCCTCTCGGCCTTGGGTAAATTATCCATCCCGCCGACCAGCGCGCGGTTTCTCGGATTGCCAGACCAAGGTCTCACCCGCGTCTTGCTGCATGATGGCCAGACGACGGCGTGGCGGATCGCCGCCCTCATCAAAGCGTGGGCGCCCACTCATCTCCTGTTTCCATCAGAAATGGATAGCCATCCGGATCATAGCGCTCTCGCTCTGCTGACTCGCTTCGCCCTCGAAGAGATTTCCGCGACCGACAAAGGCTTCGCACTACTAACCTACCTCGTGCACGGTCCCCACGCTCGATTCGCCGTCGACGCGACCGCCCTGAATCAAACCATGGTGGAGACGATCACGAAGCGATCTGCCATCGCGGAACACAGAACGCAGATCAAACTATCACGCCGTCGTTTTATGTCCTACGCGCGACGCCCCGAATGCTTCGGTGGAAGCGTAACGCACTTCGGTCGCCATCGGACCTGTGCCGCCTTTCGGAGCGCCGAAAAGCTCCGAATCGTGTTTCGTTTTCCCTTGAACTCATTAGGACGGGGACAACTCCACCTGCTCCTTGTCGGGCGAATTCGCGTTGGCGGACCGTTCGCGGTTTCGCTGCAGCTTCCGGAACGCGATGCGAGCGTGCAAATCACGGAGGTCGCGACGGGTCACCGCCATGGCCTCGCTGCATTCCGCGGGAACGCACGTGGCGGCACCATCCTTCTTTCAGCGTTGTCGTTCGCGCCGGATCGACCGATCTGGGCGAAAATTTCGAGGCGCCGCTGTTTTCTCGAACGAGCCGGATGGGAGCAAATCGCAGCTGTGAGCCGCGTCGAGAACACAAAATCTAAATCCGCGAAAGATCATCTCGTCGCGGCCTAACGAGCCTGCCGGCGCCGCTAAAAGTCCAGCGGCAACTTGGTCGGATCTTCGATGCAGTCCTTCACCTTAATTAGGAAGGTGACCGCTTCTTTTCCGTCGACCGCGCGATGATCGTAGCTCAGCGCGAGGTACATCATCGGACGAATCTCGACTTTGCCCTCACGCGCGACCGGACGCTGCTGGATCGTGTGCATACCCAGAATTCCGCTCTGCGGCGGATTCAAAATCGGCGTGCTTAAGAGAGAGCCATAAACGCCCCCGTTCGAAATCGTGAACGTCCCACCCTGCAGGTCCTCGATCTTAATTTTGCCTTCGCGCGCTTTGGTCGCGTAGTCGGCGATGTCGCGTTCGAGCTCAGCGAAACTCTTCTTGTCCGCATCGCGCACAACCGGGACGACCAATCCGCGCTCGGTTCCGACCGCGACGCCAAGATCGAAATAGTGATTCTGAATGAAGTCGTCGCCTTCGATGCGGCTATTGATCGACGGAACTGCCTTCAATCCTTCGACGGCCGCTTTGATGAAGAAGGACATGAAGCCGAGCTTGAGTCCGTTCGCCTTCGCAAAAGCGTCCTGCTTCTCCTTCCGCAACGCCTGCACGGTCGACATATCGCATTCGTTGAACGTGGTCAGGATGGCCGCGGTCTGCTGCGCCATCACGAGTTGAGCCGCTATCTTTCGGCGCAACGGCGACATCTTCTTGCGCGTGACGCGACCGTCGGAAGTCGCCGCCGCCGGTTGCGGTGCGACGGCTGCGCGCGGGGTCGAAGTTTCAGTTGCTGCCGGCGGCGACGCCGTCTTGGTCGCGGCCGCCGAGAGCGCGTCGCCCTTCGTCAAACGACCGCCTTTTCCGCTGCCGTGCATGGCAGCGACGTTGAGTTTTTCTTCTTCGACAATCCGCCGCACAGCCGGCGAGAGAACCTCAGCGTTGGGCGATCGCTTCTCGCCTGAGGTCGGCGCATCGGCGTGGTTTGGGTCGGGTTTCGCCTGGGCCGTCGTCGGTGTGGCCACCGGTGCCGCCTCGGCAGGCGCCGGACCGGTCGCGGCCTCATCAATCGTCGCGACGACTTCACCGATTTTCACCTCCTGGCCTTCGGGGACCGACGTCTGCAAAATGCCGGCGGCCTCCGCGACAATCTCCGTCGAAACCTTGTCCGTCTCGAGGGTGAAGAGCGGGTCGCCCGCCTGCACTTGTTCGCCGGATTTCTTGTGCCAAACGGAGACGATCCCGCTGGAAATGGATTCGCCCACCGGCGGGATCTTGACTTCGATGCTCATGGTTGCGGCGTAACTATGCCGAATCAAAACGCCCGGTCGACCCATTTCAGCCTTTCCAAATCCGGCCACGAACGCGGCCTAACGACCAGCGCTTTCGGATTGGCAAACCGAGTCGCGTCCGATCTTATAGCAAAGCGGGCGAGGTTCGAGTGAGAGGCGGCGCGCCCGTCCGTATGCGTTCGCTCAATCTCTTCTCGGAGCTCAAGCGCCGGAACGTATTCCGCGCCGCCGCCGCCTACGGGGTCGTCGCGTGGCTCCTGATTCAGATCGCGACGCAGACTTTCCCGTTCTTCGATGTCCCGAATTGGGCGGTGCGTCTCGTGATTCTCGTTCTTCTTCTCGGTTTTCCCTTCGCGATGGTCGTCGCCTGGGTCTTCGAGCTGACGCCGCAGGGTATCAAGCGCACCGACGAAGTGCCCCCGACGGAATCGATCCGGCGCAGCACCGGACGCATTCTCGATTTCGTTGTCATCGCGGTTCTCCTGATCGTGATCGGCGTCCTGATCTACGGGCGATCTCACCCGGTGCGTGAGAAAAGCATCGCCGTCCTCCCGTTCGAGAATTTCAGCGACGATAAGGCGAATGCGTTTTTCGCCGACGGAATCCAGGACGATATCCTGACCAGCCTCGCGAAGATCAAGGATTTGAAGGTGATCAGTCGCACATCGGTTGCGCGATTTCGAGGAGCGAAGGAAGCGCGGAACGTGCAGGAAATCGGCCGGCTGCTCGGCGCGGCGAACATTCTCGAAGGGAGCGTCCGCCGCTCGCAGGATCGCGTGCGCGTGACGGTGCAATTGCTCGACGCGGCGAGTGATCGTCATCTGTGGGCGGAATCATACGATCGCACGATCACCGACGCGCTGACTCTGCAGGGTGAGCTGGCGACCGAGATCGCGGAGAAGCTGCGCGCCACGCTCACGCCGGATGAGAAGCAGCGCGTGGAAACAAAGCCGACCGACAACGCCGATGCTTACGTGCTCTTTCTGCGAGCGCGGCAGTATGAGCAAGGGCCCGATACATTGCTCCAGGACTTCCGGGTCGCAGAGCAGCTTTACACGCAGGCCGTCGCGCTCGATCCGGCTTTTGCTCTCGCCCACGCGCGCCTCGCGCAGACTTGCGCCGAGATATTTCACTTCCACGAGCCGACCGAGATTTGGAAAACGAAAGCCCGCACGGAGGCCGAACTCGCGCTGCGGCTCCAGCCGAATCTCGGCGAAGCACATTACGCGCGCGGTCTCTGCGCATATTGGTTCGATTCGGACTATGCCGCGGCTCTCGAAGCCTTCGCGGCCGCGGCCCGCCTTTCGCCCAGCGCCACGGAGCCGTCGTTCATGTCCGCAGCAATCCGGCGCCGGCAAGGCCGGTGGCAGGAAGCGCTCGATGCGTATAATCGAATTGCGCTGCTCGACCCGCAGAACCCAAACATTCAGCGGAATCTCGAGTACACGAACACGGGCGTGCGCGACTGGCCAAACGCGTCGGCGGCCGCCACGCGATTGCATGCGCTCGTGCCGGACTCGGTCAATTCGCTCGTTCAGGCCGCCTACATCGACGTGTGGTGGAAGGGAACGACTGCGACCTTAAAGATGGCGCTGGCTGGGATCCCACCGGGCACGGATCCGGACGGGCTCGTCACGGCGGCGCGATGGGACGTGAGCATGATCGACCGCGATTTCGTGGCCGCGAGTCGGGCGCTCGAGACGTCGCCGTTGGAAGATGTCTCATACTTCAACGGCGAGCCGACTTCGAAAGCTTTTCTGCAGGGAGTCCTCGCGCTGGCGCGCGGAGACTCCGCCGAGGCGCAGGCGCGATTCGAGATTGCTCGCGTGAAATTTGAGGCAGCGGTGCAGGAATCGCCGCTCAGCGCCGAACGCCACGGGAACGCCGGATTGCTCTATGCATTTATGGGACGAAGCGAAGATGCGATCCGCGAAGGCGAACGCGCCGTCGCCTTGCGTCCGGAATCGACGGACGCCCTCGACGGAACGCTGATGAGCGCGAACCTGGCCTTGATTTACGCCCGACTCGGCCTGGCGGATAAGGCGCTGCCGTTGCTCGAGCGTTTGCTGCGGACGCCGGGGCCGGTCGATGCTTTGCCCTACAGCATCACACGAAATGATCTGCGGATGCGCTGGGTTTGGGACCCGATTCGGAACGATCCGAGATTTCAGAAAATCGTCGACTCGCCAGAACCGGAGACGCGTCGTCAGTGAGCGATGCTACAAACTGAAGGCGTCGGCGATGAGCTGCGCTTGTTCGCTTTTGTGGATCGCCAGCGCGCCGACCGCCGGACTCGCGCTCGCGTTCCGGCCCGCGTAGGCAATTTCGCGGCCGAAGAGTTTGCGCAGGCGCGGCTCCATAAAGCTCCACGCGCCCATGTTCTGAGACTCTTCCTGACACCAGATAAGCTTCGTAACGGATGGCAGTTCGCCGATCACTTTGGTCAGCTTCTCTTCGCATAATGGATAGAGCTGCTCCATGCGGACAATTGACGCATCCGTGATCGCATGCGCGTCCCGATACGCGACGAGATCGTAATACACTTTTCCCGAACAAAGGATCACGCGCGCTGCTTTCTCCGGCGCGGTGGAAGCGGGTGAACCGAGAATCTCCTCGAACACGCCGCTGGTGAAATCCTCCGTGCGCGAAGTGGCAAACTCCGCGCGGAGCAGACTTTTCGGCGTCATGATCACGAGCGGCTTGATGAAGTCGCGCTTCATCTGGCGGCGGAGGACGTGAAAATATTGCGCCGGCGTCGTCAAATTGCAGACCTGGATATTGTCCTCCGCGCAGAGCTGCAGAAAGCGCTCGAGCCGGCCGCTCGAATGCTCCGGCCCCTGGCCTTCGTATCCGTGTGGCAGTAGCAACACGATCCCGCTCGGCCGCTGCCATTTCGATTCCGCGGACACGATGAATTGGTCGATGATCGTCTGCGCGCCGTTCGCGAAGTCGCCGAACTGCGCCTCCCACAGGCAGAGCATGTTCGGATAATCGAGCGAGTACCCGTAGTCGAACCCAAGGACCGCGGCCTCGGAGAGCAGACTGTTATAAACGCAGATGCGTGCCTGCTCTTCCGCGAGATGCAAGAGGGGCACGTACGGCTTCCCGGTTTCGCCATCGTATAAGAC
>JALYZW010000321.1 GCA_030945725.1 Verrucomicrobiota bacterium
CCCTCGCCGTCCAACGGCGGCTCGGGATGACCGAAATCACGCGGCTCACGCGTTCGCTCACTAACTTGCGCGCGTTCGGAAACTGACGCTTGTTCTCGCGTGATCCCGCAGGACCACGTTTTTACCCTCGGCATCGAGGAAGAATTTGCGATCGTCGATCCGACGACGGGCGAGTTGCGCTCGCATATCCAGGAAATCCTGGAGGGCGGAAAGCTCACGCTGAAAGAGCAGATCAAGCCCGAGATGCACCAGTCCGTGGTCGAGCTGGGCACGGAGATTTGTCAGTCAGTGAAAGACGCGCGCAAGCATGTCATCGAGCTGCGCAGTCATCTCGCCGACCTCGCGGGCAAAGGCGGTCTGAACATCGCTTCCACCGGGACGCACCCGTTCGCGCACTGGCATGACCAGCTCATCACGGAAGGCGAGCGCTACAAGGAAATCGTGAACGACATGCAGCAGGTGGCGCGCGCGAACCTGATCTTCGGATTGCATGTGCACGTCGGTATTCCCGATCGCGAGACGGCCATTCACGTTATGAATCAGGCGCGCTATTTTCTGCCGCATATCTACGCCCTCTCCACTAATTCGCCGTTCTGGGTCGGCCGCGATACCGGCTTCAAAGGCTATCGGCTTAAAGTGTTCGAGCGCTTCCCGCGCACCGGGATTCCGGACGCGTTTGAGGGCCTCTCGGAGTACGAAGATTACCTGAAGCTTCTCGTTCGGACGAAGTGCGTCGATAACGCGAAGAAGATCTGGTGGGACATTCGCCTTCATCCGTTTTTCGACACGCTCGAAGTGCGCGTTTGTGACGCGCAATCGCGCGTCGACGACACGCTCGCGATCGCCGCTCTGATTCAGGCCGTCGTGGTAAAGCTGCACAAATTGCAGCGCCAAAATCTCAGCTTCCGCATTTATCGCCGACGCCTGATCGATGAGAATCGCTGGCGCGCGTCACGCTATGGGCTCGAAGGGAGGCTGATCGATTTCGGCCGTGAATCCGAAGTCGAGGCGCGCCAACTCGTGCACGAATTGCTCGATTTCGTCGCGACAGAAACCGACGAGCTCGGCAGCCAGCGGGAGATCGAGCACATCCACCGAATTCTGACCGAAGGCACCGGCTCCGATCGCCAACTTGGGACCTTCGCTCGCACGAACGACATGCGCGCCGTGGTTCGCGACATTGTCGGTGAAACCTACCAAGGTCTCGCCGTTTCTCCGGTCGCCGCCGCGGCTTAACGGCTGCGATTGCTCAACCGCGACATCCGCGCAATCCTGAACGCCGCTCCCATGCCCGATCGCCTTTCCACCGACACGATTGACGCCGAACTGATTCCCGGCGCGCGCAATGCGATTCGTGATTGTCTCCGCCTGAAGCCGGAAGAACGGATCACGATCATCACCGACGAGGAGACGAGTGAGATCGCCGCGGCGTTGCAATCCGAAGTGGAACAGCTCGGCGCGGAACACGCGGTTTTTGTGCTCGAACATTACGCGTCCCGTCCGTTGGTGGACATGCCGTCGGAAATCCTGGCCGATCTCGCGACCTCGCAGGTCAGTATTTTTTGCGCGCAAGCGAAGCGCGGCGAACTCCGCTCCCGCATGCAGATGAGCGACGTGGTCAATCCAAATCGCATCCGGCACGGCCACATGGTGAACATCAACCGGCAGATCATGCTCGAAGGCATGCGCGCCGATTTCCTGGCCGTGGACAAGCTGAGCCAGCGCCTCGTCGAAAAGGCGCGCATGACGTCTGTGATCACCTGCAGAACGCCGGCCGGGACCGATTTCGCGGCGGAAATTTCGCCGACTTTGAAGTGGCTGAAAACAAGCGGCATCATTACCCCAGATAAATGGGGCAATCTTCCGGGCGGCGAGATTTTCACCTCGCCGTGGAACACGCGCGGCACGTTCGTGGTCGACGGCGTGGTCGGTGATTATCTGTGCGAAAAATACGGCGATATCGTGGAGACGCCGCTCACGATCGAGGTCACGGAAAATCGAATCAGCGATCTGCGTTGCGAGAATCAGGAGCTGCTCGAAGAATTTCGCGCCTACACGACCACGGACGAAAACAGCAACCGGGTCGGCGAATTCGCGATCGGCACAAATACCGCCTGCACGCACGTGATTGGGAATATTCTACAGGACGAAAAGATGCCCGGCGTTCATATCGCGTTCGGTCATCCCTATGCTGAACATACCGGACAAAATTGGATTTCGAAGACGCACATCGATTGCGTAGGCCGTGATTTCGACATCTGGTTTGATGGCGATCAGGTGATGCGAGCTGGCCGGTTTCTGATATAATTCCCGACGATGATCGATGAGATTCGGACCCGCCTGACCCGAACGCCATTTGTTCCATTCTCCGTGCGTACGTCCGATGGGAGCGACTACGCTATGCCGACCGTCGATCACGCCTACATCATACCGCGGCGTAATCGCGTCATCGTGACGGATGACAAAGGAACGGTGGCAATTCTTGGCCCGCTTCACATCAATGCAGTAATCGAGCAGCCAAACGGCGTCGAATAATCTGCCCGACCTCGAATGAGCGGCGAACTCGCGCATCTCTTTGCGAACAATGTCGCTTGGGCCGAGCGGATGCGCGCGCAGGATCCCGAGTTCTTCGATCGACTCTCGCACCAGCAATCGCCGGAGCTGTTGTGGATCGGATGTTCCGATAGCCGCGTGCCTGCGAACCAGATCATCGGCATGCTCCCGGGCGATGTTTTCGTCCATCGGAATGTCGCCAACATCGTCGCGCACAGTGATCTCAATTGTCTCTCTGCGGTCCAGTTTGCGGTCGACGTGCTGCGCGTCCGGCATGTGATCGTGACCGGGCATTATGGATGTGGCGGCGTGCGCGCCGCGATGGACGATCAACGCTACGGCCTGGTCGATAATTGGCTGCGGCACGTGCACGATGTCCGGCTGAAACACAAAGACGAACTGGCCGGGATCGACGACGCGGACGCGCGCGCGGCGCGCTTATGCGAGCTGAACGTGATCGACCAGGTCGAGAATCTGCAAAACACGACGACGGTCGTGGACGCGTGGGCGCGCGGACAGGAACTAACCCTCCACGGCTGGATCTACGACGTCAGCGATGGTTTACTGCGCGACCTTCGAGTGACAGCGAGCGGATCGGCTTCGGCGTAATGCACTCCGAGCAGCGGGCCGCTTTCAACGCTGATTTCAGCGATGAGAAATATGACGCGCTGAACCGGTGCGCGAACGAGGGCGAACGTTGGCCGACCGATTTTCGCATCGCGGAATCGCCGATTTTTCTCACGCGCGAGTTCGTGGCGGAAGCGAGCCACGCCGCGCACGAGATCGTGGGACTGACGCGCACGCCGGACTTCGCGCGCCACGCGCAAACTGCGATTCCACCCGGCCTGGCCGTGCCAAACGAGCCATCGCATCCCGCGTTTATACAGGTCGATTTTGCGATCTGCATCGAGGACGGACGCTTTGTGCCGCGGCTGATTGAATTCCAGGGCTTTCCGAGCTTGTACTGCTTCCAGACGTTTTTGGTTCGCTGCATGAGAGGCGCTTATCCAGCGATCCCCGCGGATTGGACGCCGTACTTTGGCGGGCTCGACGACGAATCGTACCTCGGCCTGCTGCGCGACGTCATCGTCGGGAACGCGCACCCGGAGAATGTGGTGTTACTCGAGATCGAGCCGGACAAGCAAAACACGCGAATCGATTTTGCCTGCACGGAGTCGTTACTTGGCGTG
>JALYZW010000333.1 GCA_030945725.1 Verrucomicrobiota bacterium
CATGGGGCGTCCCGGCGCGGGGCCGGCGGTGGTGATTTCCTTTATCGTGGCCGCGGTGGCCTGCGGTTTCGCGGCCCTTTGTTACGCGGAGCTGGCGGCGATGATTCCCGTCTCGGGTTCGGCTTACACTTATTCCTACGCGACGCTGGGCGAGATCGTGGCCTGGATTATTGGCTGGGATTTGATCCTCGAATACGCGGTCGGCAACATGGCGGTGGCGGTCGGCTGGTCGGGATATTTCGTGCAGCTCCTTGGCAATCTGCCCTTTGGCCTGCACCTCAGATTTCCGCTCTGGCTGGTGAGCGATCACACGAGCGCGCAGACGATCGTGGCGAAAGGCGGCGCGGCGCTGGGGGATTATTCTTCGACCGCGCTGCCGGTTATTGCCGGTTATCCGATCGCGATCAATCTGCCCGCCTTCCTGATTGTTGCGGCGGTAACGGTTCTCCTGATTTACGGGATCAAGGAAAGCGCACGTGCCAACACCACAATCGTCATCATCAAACTTGCGGTGGTCGTATTCGTGATCGCGTTCGGAGCGTTTTTGGTCAACCCGACAAACTGGCATCCGTTCATGCCGAGCGGATTCGGCGGCGTCATGAGCGGAGCGGCGATTGTCTTTTTCGCCTTCATTGGCTTCGACGCCATTTCGACGACCGCGGAAGAGACGAAAAACCCGCGCCGCGATCTGCCGATCGGGATGATTGCGAGCCTCATCATCTGCACGCTCTTGTATGTCCTGATGTCGCTCGTCCTGACCGGGATGAAAAAATACACTGCTTATGTCGGCGACTCGGCGGCGGTCGCGACCGCGTTTGCGGCGAAGCCTTGGGCGCAGGCCTTGATCAGTGCGGGCGCGCTCGCGGGGCTTACCTCTGTGTTGCTGGTTTTCCAGCTCGGGCAGCCGCGGATTTTTATGGCGATGGCGCGCGATGGATTGCTCCCGCGTTATTTTGCGCGAATCCATCCGCGTTTTCGCACGCCTTATATTACGACGATTTGGACCGGGGTGGTGGTGGGCGGGGTGGCGATGTTTACCGACATCGGATCGCTGGCCGATTTGACGAATATCGGGACGCTCTTTGCCTTCACCCTCGTCTGCATTGGGGTGATTGTTTTGCGCCGGACGGACCCGGATCGTCCCCGCCCTTTCCGCGTGCCTTGGGTGCCGACCTTTCCGATTCTGGGCGTGATTTTTTGCATGGCGCTCATGCTCAGCCTGCCGATCGAAACCTGGATTCGGTTTTTCATCTGGCTGGCGATCGGGTTGCTGATCTATTTTTTCTACAGCGTGGGGCACAGCCGATTGCAGCGGGGCATCGATACCGGCGAGACGGAAGACTTTCCGGCGATCGAGCCGTAGCCTGCGCTACCCGGCGTTTGGGCTGCGCCGCTTAGCTCTTATCCGATCTATCGTAGAAGAGGATGTTGACGAGCAGGACAACACCGGCACCGGCGGCGGCGAGGAAAAGCAGGATGGCGAGGCCGGGATATCCCCATATGCGAAAGGTGGTTTCCACTCGCATCATCATCGCCGCGCCCACGATCAAGGCCGCGATGATGAGGCCGACCGTGATGCGGTTCGCCACTTTCTGGAAACCGACGATTAGAGTTTTTTCGTCGATCGCATCGACGGTGACCTTGAGATCGTTGTTCGCCACGGCATCGAGGATTTTGTTGATCCGCGCCGGCAAACGCTGCAGCAAATCTTTTAACTCGAGCACGCCGCTGAAGAGATTGCCGGGGGACAGGCTCTTCATTAAACGTTGCTGCATGATCTGCGCGGCGTTCCGGCGAATCGATGCATTCGGGTCGAAGTCGGGCTCGATCGCGCGGCCGACCTGATCGAGATTAAGCAGGGTTTTGCCGAGCATCGTCAGCTCGGAAGGAACGCGGATGCCGGTTTCGCCCGCCGCTTGTGTGACCTCGAGCACGAGACGCCCGACCTGCATTTGGTCGACGGTCGCGCCTTGTTGCTTGCTCACGATTTCGGAAATGCGGCGGGAAAAATCGGTTTCGTCGAACCCCTCCTTCTTGTCGCCAATCTTGATCGCAATCGCGGAAGCGTCATCGCCGCGACCTTCGGCGATGGCGAGCAGCAGTTGCAAAAGCTGCTCCTGCAACGTGGGCATAATCCGGCCGACCATGCCGAGATCGATCAGGGCGATGCGGTAGTCGTCCGTCAGGAAAACATTTCCGGGATGCGGGTCCGCGTGAAAAAATCCGTCAACGAGGATTTGCTTCAGATAGGCGCGAAATAATTCTTCCGCTAACCCTGCGCCGTCGAATTCCATCCGGCCCAGCGGGCTGAGATCGGTGACTTTCTTGCCGCGCACATACTCCATCGTGAGCACTTTCGAGGTGCTTAGATCGGTGATCGGGGCGGGGACGACGATGCGCTCGAATTCCTTCAGCTCTTCGGCGATCGCGGAAAGGTTGCTCGCTTCCTGGCGGTAATCGAGTTCGCGCAACAGACTCTTGCGGAATTGCTCGAGCATCTGCGCGAACTCATAGCGTTTCCCCGCCTCCGTATGCGCGTCGAGAAATTCCGCGATCTCATCCAGCGCGTCGAGATCTTCCAGCATCCGGTCGCGAATTCCCGGCCGCTGCACTTTGACCGCGACTTGCCGGCCGTCGCGCAACCGCGCCTTGTGCACCTGGCCTAACGAGGCCGCGGCGATCGGTTCGGCATCGAACTCCGCGAAAGCTTTCGAAATCCGCACCCCCAGTTCCGAGGTGACAATCTTTTCGACCTCGTCGAATGCAAACGGCTCGACTTTATCCTGCAGCCGGGTGAGCGCTTCGATATAAGCCTGCGGCATCATCTCGACGCGCGTGGAAAGAAGCTGACCGAGCTTCACGAAGGTCGGCCCCAGCTTTTCCAGATCGTCCGCGAGCTCGCTCGCTTTGGCCTGTTCCTTCGGGGTCGCGCGCTGCTCCGCGTCGAGCGTTTCTTCGAGGCCGCTGCTCTTCACGAGATCGGAACGGCCATACTTCACGAAGAGCCATGCGATCTGGCGATAACGGTTCAGGTGTTGGGGTTTCAGGGAAATTGCCATGTCGTTAGCTGGACATTGTCTGCCAGGTCACAGTTGAATCGCGATTGCCGAAGAAAGCGATGGTATGCCGCGTCGGATAATTCCGGCGGATCCCTGCGGCCTAACGAGTGCAATGATCCACGACTACCCCTCCGCGTCCGTCCCGGCTGCCACCCGACCGGGGCAGCATTTGCAGCGCATCGATGTGCTGCGCGCGGTCGCCATTCTGTGCGTTTTTCTGCTGCATTGGTACGGCCACGCGTTCGGCACCGATCATCTGCGCTGGCGCGGGCTGGTGCTTGACCCGGCGTCAGCGCCGAGTGCGGCTTTCTATTGGTTTATCCCGCTCGGTTTCGGCTGGATGGGCGTGCCGTTGTTTTTCGTGATCAGCGGTTTTTGCATCCACGCCTCCGCGTTAAAACGGAACGAGCTGCGGGTCGGTAATTTCCTGTGGAGACGATTTTGGCGCATCTATCCCCCGTATCTCGCCGCGCTCTTCCTCGCCATCTGGTTGAATCATACGACGATCAGTTCCCCCGACGGTCGCGCGCAGCTTTGGTCGCATCTTCTGCTGATCCACAATTGGCGACCGGAATGGATTTTCGCGCTCAACGGCGTGTTCTGGAGTCTGGCGGTCGAGGCGCAACTTTACCTGCTCTACCCGCTATTGTGGAAACTGCGGCAGCGCTGGGGGATCGCCGGCGCTTTGCAAATTACGCTCGCGATCAGCGTTGCCACGCGACTGGTCTGCGCGTGTTTTTTCACCGATTGGAGGAAGGACCTTTCGGGCGTTGTCTGGACATCGCCAGCGATCCTTTGGTTCGATTGGTCGCTGGGCGCGTTTCTCGCGGAACGCTTTCTTGCCGGCCGACGCGCCTTCCCACCTCAGGCGATCTGGCGCTGGACGGCGCTCGCGGTCGTCGGGCTGTCGGCGTTCACGAAAGCGACGAATATTTTCACCTTCTCGCTCGCGTCCGTCTTCTTCGCGCTGGTCTGTGATTCGTACCTGCATCGCACGCGGACAAACAGCCTCCTGGAGCGCTGCCTCGTCCCCGTCGGACTCTGCAGTTATTCGTTCTACCTGATCCACTACCCGCTCGTGCCGATCGTCGCCGGTCAGCTGCGAAAGCTGCTCCCCGGCCTGAATAATCCGGCGCTTCTCACTTCGGCCGCGCCCGTCGCGATCGTCGTGGTTTTCGCGATCAGCTACGCTTCTTATTTGACGATCGAGAAAGGCAGCATCGCGCTCGGACGCCGCCTTTCTCGTCGCAAAGCCGTTTAGGCCGCCTTCGCGTAGCTCGCCTTGTCGTCCGCTTCGAGCCAGTCGAAGAGCGTCGTCGTCGCGGGGTCGAGACCGAGCGGTTTCACCTGTTCGACAAACCACTCCCGCTTTTCCGGATTATCGTACGGATTCACCGCCTCCATCTGCAGGCTCCATTGCTTCACGTCCTCGGCTGATTTCGGCGTGCCGTTTTCGTCCATCCATTTCGCCATCTCGTCATCGGTCGCACCGCGCTCGATCTGCGCCTTGAAGTCATCACCGGTCACGCCCTTGTAACCGAAGAGCATGTTGTCGAGCGGACAGTCAAAATGATATTCGCCGATGTTGCTCCAGAGCAGGGCCCGGCATTTATCGATCGTGCGGCCGAGGATGACGTAATTACCGACGCGTTCCCGTGGTCCGCGCGGTGCTTCTTTCGTGAGGTCCTTCGCCGTTTTCTGTTGATTCATCAGCTAGCGTACGCGGAACCAAACTCACTCGCAAGCCGACGGCAGAAATGTCCGTCATGGGGCACCCGAAAAGGCCGCCAATCCGTATTCACTGTATATGAGTCAAACAAGTGGGATGATTTCGACGATCAATGGTTTGATCGAAACGTTAAAGGATGGTCAGGAAGGTTTTCGTCAGGCGGCGGAAGCTGTAAAGGATAGCGAACTCAAGTCGCTCTTTAATGAGCTCTCTCTCCAGCGTTCGCGGTTCGCCGGCGAGCTGCAGAGCGAAGTGATTGGGCTCGGCGAATCGAAGCCGGAAGATTCGAGCAGCACTGCGGGGGCGTTGCATCGGACCTGGATTAACCTCAAGGCCGCGATCACGAGCCGGGACGACCACGCGATTCTCGCCGAATGCGAGCGCGGGGAAGATTCAGCGGTGGCCGCATATAAAAAGGCGATGGAGGAAGAGATCTCGAGCCCGATCCGGGATGTGATCTCGCGCCAATACACCGATGTCAAAGCGGCCCACGATCGGGTCCGCGACCTGCGCGACGCGACCAAGAAGAGCTGAACCGACGCGCCGAGCGAAGAGCCTTCGCGACGAACACAGGCGGAACGCAACGACGCGTTCCGCCTGTTGTTTGTACGGGAACGTCTATTGTCCTCCGCGCATGATCGCCTTTCGGATTTTTCTGGTCTTTCTCCTTTCGGTCGCCGTCAGCACCGCGCGAGCAACGCAGAGACTCGAGCCGCCGCCGGCGGGGAAATTGTACCAGGGATTTTACTTCGACGAGCCGGTCAAAGAGCGCGATCCGACCGAGCATGACGTCAAAGCCGCGGACGTGGCGAGATTCGAGAGCGCGGTTGGCCAGAGCATCGCATGGGTCTTTTTTTCCGATAACTGGTTCGAGTCGCGAAAGTTTCCCGCGTCGACGTGCGAGTGGATCCGCGGGCTTGGGAAAGTGCCGTATGTGCGCTTGATGCTGCGCTCGGACCTCGAGCAAAGCCACGCCGAGAAGACATTCTCGCTCGCGAACATCATCGGCGGGAAGTTCGACGACGATTTAAAGGTGTGGGCAAGGGAGGCGAAAGGTTTCGGCGGACCGATTCTGGTGGAGTGGGGGACGGAGCCGAACGGCAACTGGTTTTCCTGGAACGGAAAATGGAATGGCGGCGCGGGGGAGGGCCCGTCCCGCTACGTCGCCGCGTATCGCCACATCGTCGATTTAATGCGCGCTGAGGGGGCCGACAATCTGCAATGGATCTGGCATGTCAACTGGCTCGATGAACCGGAAGCGAAATGGAACCGCTTCGAGAATTACTACCCCGGCGACAGTTATTGCGACTGGATCGCGCTCAGCGCCTACGGACCACTGACGCCGCGCGCGAAGGATGGGACCGAAAGCTTCCGGTTCAAAATGCGAACCGCCTATCCGCGTGTCACCAAACTTGCTCCCGGCAAGCCGATCGTCATCGCGGAGTTCGGTTGCGACGTGAATCATCGCACCGTCGACGCGGCCGAGTGGGCGAAGAACGCGCTCGAGGACCTGCTTTCGAATCGCTGGCCGGCGATCATCGGCTTTTGTTGGTGGAATGAATCGTGGGAAAACGACGACACGGCCAGCCATAACACGGAGATGAACATTCTGCACAATCCGGCGCTGGCGCGGGCGTATCGGACGGAGCTGGCGCGCTTCGCCGAAAAGTTGGAGTCGACGCCGGTATTCGCCTCGCCCTAGCTCCCTCCGTCGCCGGCGTTGCGCAGTCGGCCAGGATCTCACACGAGGACTCAAGACGATCGCATCGAATCGCTGCGTCATGTCGACGCGACTCGGGATGACAAGGGACGAATCGCGCGGCATCTTCCGCCATGGTCAAGATGTCAATTCGCTACACGGGCGGCCTGCATTGCGCCGCGACCCATGGCCCTTCACAGACGGAGATCGCGACCGACGCGCCGACCGATAACCAAGGCAAAGGTGAGGCGTTTTCGCCCACCGATCTCGTGGCCGCCGCTCTCGGCACCTGCATGGCGACAACGATGGCGATTGTGGGCGAGCGCAAAGGGATCAAGCTCGACGGCATGACCGTCGAGGTAACGAAAGAGATGACCGATAATCCTCGTCGTATACGCCGGATCGGAGTCGAGATTCACCTACCTTTGCCGGAAAGCTGTTCCGATCGCGAACTTCTCGAGCGCACCGCCCGACATTGCCCCGTGCATCAGAGCCTGCACCCGGATGTGCAGATGCCGGTTCAGTTTTTCTGGGAAGGCTGAATTCCGAAGGTTTGACGCGGGCTGAACCGTGGGTGGCCTGCACAGCGCCGTGGTGTCGAACAACGGCCTCGCCGCGCGTCGCCGCTCTTCTCGTTATCCCGAGCGAAGTCGAGGGACCCCGTGGCATACCGTCGAGGACACCGCGACAGGGTCCCTCGGCTTCGCTCGGGATGACATAAACGCGTCCCGGCGTGCGCGTCCGCCTAGACGCTCGCGAGCTCCGTGTTGGCCGGCGAAGGTTTCGCGGCTTTCGGGTTGTTGAGCAGGTCCGCGAAGTTGTAGGCCTTACGGTTTTTCCAGCCGCCTTTGTGGTAGGCGTAACCCGCGAGGAGAGGCAATGCGAGGGTCGCTTCTGCGTAGACCATCTGTTCCGCACCGAGGTCGACTTTCCCCCACGAGTTTGCCTCTTTCAGGGTCGAACCAGAGAGTGCACCGTCGCGATCGTCCGCCACCGTGATCTGGATCGCGTATTTGTGCATGCCGACTTCGAAGCCAAGATAATCGCCCGCCACCACCGTATCTTGCGCGAAGTTTTTCGGCACCCCGCCTCCGATCATTAACAGTCCACTTTGCTTCGACGCGATCTTACATTTCGTCAGCTCGAGAAAATCCTTCGCTGAATCGATACTGAGATGACGCTCCGGGTTTTTGAATTGGTGATGAATCAACCCAAAGCCCGCGCTGCAATCACTGAAGGCCGGGCAAAAAATCGGCACGTTCTTCTCGAACGCAGAAAGCACGACGGAGTTTTTGGTTTTGCCACGCTTCTGCAGATAGCGGCCCATCTCGCGAATGAATTCACGCGATGAATACGGCCGCGGCTCCAGCGAATCGGCGATTTCTCCACAGGTGGCATCGCACACGCGCAGTTCGTCCTCGTCGATGTAGGTATCGTAAATCCGATCGATCGCGAGCTGCCGAAGCGTGTCGTCGCTCATGAAAATGTCGCCCTTATAATGCTGGTAGCCGAGCGCTTCGAAGAAATCCTGGTCGACGATGATGGCGCCGGTCGAGACGATCGCGTCGACCATGTTGTTCTCGACGAGGTCGACCAGCACCTGCTTCAGGCCCGCCGAAATGAGCGAACCGGCGAGGCAAAGGATGACGGCGCAATCCTGGTCGCGCAGCATTTCGTCGTAGATTTGAGCGGCACGGCCGAGATCGCGCGACGAAAAGGCCATCTTGCTCAGCGCCTCCACGAGTGGGACGACATTGTGTTGTTTGATGTCGATGTGCTCGACGACATCGACGAGGAGGTCTGATTTTTTTTGGTTCATGATTTTAAAAGGAGAGCCGCGCAGCAAACCTGTCATCCCGAGCGGAGCGAGGGACCTCACGCAGGATCATGGCTCGTTCGCGAGACCTGATTATCTAAGCTCCGCAGGTCAGCTCCTTCGCCGTGGGCGCGGCTCAGGATGACAC
>JALYZW010000354.1 GCA_030945725.1 Verrucomicrobiota bacterium
GTATCCTGATGTTCAAAGTCACGCAGAGCGAAAGCCGGATCGGTTATTTCGTGAGCGCGGATGCAGTCAAGTTTCGCAAGCCGGTCTTCCCAGGCGACACGCTTTTGATTCACGCCGAGCTGATGAAAACGCGCGGCAAAAATCTGGCAAAACTGGACTGCCGTTGCACCGTAAACGACGCGGTCGTGTCGGAATGTCAGCTCATGTTGCGATTCGTCGACGGATGAGCGACGCGCAGGTTCATCCGACCGCGATTGTCGATCCGGGCGCAGAGTTAGGGGCCGGGACGATCGTCGGTCCCTATTGCATCGTCGGCCCCGGCGTCACTCTCGGGGCGGAGTGCTGTCTACAGCACCACGTCACTTTGTGCGGACCGATGCGAGCCGGCGCGCGGAACAAATTTTACGCCTACAGCTCGATTGGACAACAGACCCAGGATTTGAAATATGCCGGCGAACCGACCTACCTCGAAATAGCGGACGGCAATACGTTTCGCGAATTCGTGACCGTCAATCGCAGCACGAAGGCCGACGGAAAAACGCGCATCGGCAGCGGCGGAAATTTTCTCGCCTACAGTCATATCGGCCACGACTGCTCGGTCGGTGATTCCGTCATCTTCTCCAATAACGGAACGCTCGCGGGCCACGTGCAGATCGGCGACCATGCGGTCATCGGCGGGCTCACGGCGGTCCACCAATTTTGTCGGATCGGCCGGTTCGCGATCACCGGGGGTTGCTCAAAAATCGTCCAGGACATTCCGCCGTTCCTGATTGCGGACGGCAACCCGGCGCAGATCCGAGGCGTCAACCTGGTCGGCCTTGAGCGGAACGGTTTTGCGGCCGAGACCATGAAACTGATCAAGGAAGCTTTCCGCCTGATCTACCGCTCGAAGTTGAACACGGCGCAGGCGATCGCCGCGGTCCGAAGCGACCTGCCGGCGCGTCCTGAGATTGCCGAGATGATCGAGTTCATCGAAAAGAGCGAACGCGGGATTATTCGTTAGGCATTCGTTAGGCCGACGAGCCGCTACGGCTTCGGCGCGCCGCTCGCGGGGCCACTGAGATCCGTCTCAATCTTTCGCAACAGCGGCGCGGCGGGCGCGTCCGAGACGATCCGACTGACACTGCGGACGAGCGCGAGGGCGCGCGCCGGTTTGTGCAGTTTGATCCAGGCATCGGCTTCTTCCAGAACGACGCGCAGCAGGTCATCGCGCTGCGTGTAGAGCGTCCGCGCCTGCGCATAATAGTTGGTCGCGGCGGCCAGATTTCCTTCGCGCGCCTCAATCGAACCGAGGTCTTCGATCATCGCGCCGTTCCGCAGGCGGGTGGCGAGCTGCCGCGCCGCGGTGCGAAAATCCGGTGCGGGCCGGCTCCCGTTCTTTGTCGCGAAGTCGTGGTAGGTTTTCCAATCGGAATCCGATTTCGCTGCGTCCCGTTTCAAATCGAGCCACGCGGCGTACGGGCGATAAAGCGGATCGCCGATTACGACGTTCATCCAGGAGAGTCCTTGCATCGCCATGTAGGAACTTTCGGCCAAGGTGAATCCGTGCAGAAGCCGATCGTTCAAAATGTCGAGATGCGCGGTGAGCTGCAGATACGGCTCGTAGACGTTCCCGAGCGTGGCCGCGGCTCCTTTCGTGACGAGGGGCGCCGCCCAGTTCGCAGCCGGATCGCGGAGTGTCGCAGCGCTAAAGGAGTGGATGTGAACCGCCACCGCGCCCGGCACAAAACGGAACGTCGGCTCGGTAAACGCGCCTCCGACACTGCCGCTATACCAGCCGTAGTACAACGCGCAGTTCGTGATCGGATATCCTTCGGGGAAGATGGCCGGCGCATCATCGTAGACGACTGGAACTCCGACTTTGCGAAGCTCCGTCGGGATGGCGGCAAGCCAGCGGTCGCCGAGCTGGAACCCACCGGCCGTGTTATGAGCGCCATCGACATACGCCCTGCCCCACAAGCCATTCTTCTCCGCCTCGAGCGCATCGGTGATCATGCGCTTCACGGTCGAGACGGTCGGCGCATCGAGCCGGCAGACGAGCATGACAGGTGAATTTTCGAGCTCGGTGATCGGGCGAAAACTTTGGAAATACGGGTTCGCCACGAATCCCGAAATCTGATGCGCGTACGCGCCGAGTACCGCGATCTCGGAGTCCACCGATGCTTCGTTCCGGTTGCCGATCGGCGCTGGTCCGACCTGATCGCCGGGATAATCGGACGTCGCTTTGATCTTCAACGGAATGCCCTTCATCAAAGCGACAAAGCGGATGGTATTTTGCGTCGCGGTTGGCTGCTGGTCGGCCCCGGCGCGCACGCTCCACCATTTCCGGTCGGTGAACGCGGCGCGCAAAGGCGTAGCGATTGTGCTGTCGAATTCCTCGCGCGAAATTTCCTCGGCCTGCGAGCATCTTAGACCGACCAGGTGATCCCGCGGGATACTGCGTTTGCCCGCATAGAATTTTGCGAGCTCGGCCGATTCGGAATTGTCGCTGTTAAAGACAACAATCGTCGCCGGCGCGAGCGGTACTTCCGCGCGACAACTGACCGCGGCCAGCGCGAAGACAGTGCCCAGACACGCAACGAAGCCTCGAAAAATTACGGAATCGCGCGCAGGCTTGTTCTTGATCACAGATTTAGTTTCAGCCCGTCGTACGCGAGATGGAGGTGCGGCGGCAGGTCGGCATCGCGTGCATGGGCCAGTTCATGCGCGATGTGCGTGAAGTACGTCTCGTTAGGTCGGACGCGCGACGCCACTTCGATCGCCTGATCAACACTCAGATGGGTCGGGTGGGGCAACGGGCGCAGTGCGTCGATGATCAAAACTTCGACGCCGGAAATGACAGACGCGATCTGGTCGGGCACGGCGCTGCAATCGCTCAAATACGCCACAAGTTTTACGCCCCCACGCTCGAAGAGGTAGCCATTCACGAGCGTTTCGCCATGTGGGACAGGCAGCGGCGTGATGCGCGTCTTCCCGAGATCGAAAGGGCCGGTCACGATATGCGGTTCCGGTTTGAGATAACCTGGAAACGGATTCAGCGCTTCGAAGGCGAACCGGTAGACGCGCGCCAGATCGCGCATCGTTTCAGCCGATGCATAGACCGGCATATGGCCGCGGGCGGCAGCGAATCGCCGGAGGTCGTCGAAACCCATCATGTGATCCGTGTGCGAGTGCGTGAAGACGACCGCATCGACGCGGGGAATTTTCGCGCGCAACGCTTGCGTGCGAAAATCAGGCCCCGTATCGACCACGAACGAACACTCCGGCGTCTCGATATAAACCGAGGAGCGGAGCCGTTGATCGCGCGGATCGGGCGAAGTGCAGACGGCGCAATCGCATCCGATCGTCGGCACGCCTTGCGACGTGCCGGTCCCGAGAAATGTAAGCGTCAATCCAGTGTCGATAGCGGAACTTGGGAGTTGAAAAGGCCCGGCGAGCGGCAGCATTGTCAGGCCGCAACCGGAGTGCCTCAACCCACTTTTGCACGTGCCCGCCGTCCTCACTCTGCTCCGCATCAAGAACCTCGCGCTCGTCGAGGATCTCGAGTGGCATCTCGGCCCCGGATTTACCGCGATTACGGGGGAGACCGGCGCGGGCAAATCGATCATCATCGGCGCGCTGCAACTCCTGCTCGGCGAACGCACCGACAAGTCGCTCATCCGCACCGGGACGGAGCAGTGCACCGTCGAGGCGATCTTCGAAGGCGCGGATCTTGCGAAGCTGAATCCAGCGCTGGAGGAATCCGGAGTCGAACTGTGCGATCGCGAGTTGCTTCTCAAGCGCAGTTTTTCCGGCGCCGGCACGAACCGGCAGTTCATCAACGGCTCGCCGACGACCCTCGCGGTTTTGAAAAACGTGGGGGATTTGCTCGTCGATCTTCATGGGCCGCACGATCATCAGTCGCTTCTTTCTGCGGAGCGGCAGCTCGCCCTCCTGGACGGTTTCGCGCACGCCGGGGAAGAGGCCGCGAAGTTCCAACAGCAATATCGAAAACTGCAGGCCCTTCTATTCGAGCAATCATCGCTTAGCACGGCGGAATCGGCTCGCGAACACGAGCTCGATCTGTTGCGCCATCAGGTGAATGAAATCAGCGGCGCGGCGTTGCGGGAAGGCGAGGAGGACGAAATTTCCGCCCGTTACAAATTGGGCAGCAACAGCAAACGACTGATCGAACTTTCCAGCGCGATCGCCGCGCGCCTGACCGAAGCGGACGACTCCGTCATCGCGCAATTGGCCGAAACACAAAAGCTGCTGCGCGAGTTAGAGAAAATCGATCGCTCGATGTCCACCCTCGCCGATGCGCACGCCGCGAGCGTCACGGAGCTGTCTGAAATTTCGCGTACGCTCATCGGGTACGCCGAGCGGCTTGATCTCGATCCGGCGGAGCTGGCGACCCTCGAGGAACGCGTGTCGTTGTTCGAGACTTTGAAGCGCAAGTATGGCGGTTCGATCTCGGAGGTCACCGCGTTCGGTGAGCGCGCCGCCGAGCGCATGCGGAACATCGAGGGTCGCGATGCTGAGCTGGCACGGCTCGCCCGCGAAATCGCCGCTGCGCGGGGCGAGCTTCGGAACGTGGGCGATCGTCTGCTAAAATTGCGATCGAAAGCGGCGCCGAAACTCTCGGAGAATATCCGCGCCCATCTCCGTGATCTCGGGTTCCGGCAATCAGAATTCGAAGCCGTTCTGTCGCCGCTCGATGAAGCGCGACCGAACGGGTTCGACGGTGTGGAGTTGCTCTTCTCGCCGAACCCGGGCGAACCACCCAAACCGCTCCGCGCGATCGCCTCCAGCGGCGAAATCTCGCGCTTGATGCTCGCGATCAAATCCGCGCTCGCCGCGCAGGATGCGATCCCGCTGCTCGTGTTCGACGAGATTGACGCGAATGTCGGGGGCGAAATTGCGAATGCGGTCGGCGCAAAAATGCGAAGGCTGGCGGAGGATCATCAAGTCCTGTGCATTACTCATTTGCCGCAGGTGGCGGCGGCGGCGCGTTCCCATTTTGTGGTGAGCAAAGAAGTGGCGCAAGGTCGGACGCAATCGCGGTTAACAGAAGTAAAAGGCAAAACGCGTCGCGAAGAAATCGCGCGGATGCTCGGCGGCCAGAGTGAATCAGCGCTGCGGCACGCGACGACCTTGCTCCAGGATTCTGCGTAGCCGGCGCGCGAGCCGATTGTTATAAAACGCCGTGCTGAATTACATCTGGCTCGCGCTCATCGTTCTCTCGGTGGCGATCGGTGGCTGGAACGACCGCCTAAAGGACGTGACGGACGGCGCGTTCGACGGGGCCAAGACGGCGGTGACAATCGCGCTTGGCTTGATCGGCGTGATGGCACTGTGGCTCGGGGTGATGCGCCTCGCGGAACGCGCAGGTCTGGTGCAGGCGATCGCGCGCGGGCTGCGGCCGTTATTGCGGCGGCTTTTCCCGGACGTGCCACCCGACCATCCGGCGATGGGATCGATGGTGATGAACATGGCGGCGAATATGCTCGGGCTCGGCAACGCCGCGACTCCGCTCGGGCTGCGCGCGATGCGCGACTTGGAATCGCTGAACCGCCGGCCCGGCATCGCGACGAACGCGATGTGCACATTCCTCGCGATCAACACGGCGTCCGTCCAACTGATTCCCACCACCGCGATCGCGTTGTTAGTGGCCTCGGGCTCGAAGCGGCCGACGGCGATCGTGGGAACGGCGTTGCTGGCCACGATGTGCGCGGCAACGGTCGCGATCACGGCCGTAAAATTGCTCGAAAAATTGCCCTTCTTTCGAGCGAAGGGAACCTCCGACGGAGAGCCAGGTGACGCTCACGCACGCGAACGTTTCGCGGAGGGCCATGCTCCTGCCGAGCCGCCGACGTCAACTACCCGCGATGCCAGCTCGGCCGGAGCCTCGCCCTTCCCCCTTGTCGCTCCCGCAATGGCGGGCACCGGGCCGAGGCGCCCCACGATCCTCGGCAAACTGGCGCTCGCGGCGCTCGCTTTGTTTTTCGCGGTGATCTTTACGCGATTGGTTTTCCCGGAGCTCTTCGGCTTCCCGGTTGATCCAAACGCAGCGGGCCAGAACGGTTTTATCCGAAGCGTGAACGCGTTCTCACTGCTCGCGATTCCGTTTCTGCTCAGCTTTTTTCCCGTCTACGCCGCGACCCGCGGGATCAAGGTTTATGACGAATTCGTCGAGGGCGCGAAAGAAGGTTTCGGCGTCATCCTGAAGATCATCCCGTTCCTGGTCACAATGCTGGTCGCGATCAGCATGTTCAAAGGCGCGGGTGGGATCGACCTCCTCACCCGCGCACTCACGCCGATCCTCGCGCCGCTGCATTTCCCGCCCGACCTCCTGCCTCTCGCGCTCATGCGCCCCTTAAGCGGCAGCGGAACCCTCGCGATTCTGACGGACATCATTCACCGGCTCGGTCCGGACAATATCGTGACGCTGATGGCCGCCACGATTTATGGGAGCACAGAAACCACGTTTTATGTGGCCGCGGTTTACTTCGGTTCGGTCGGCGTGACACAGACCCGGCATGCGATTCTGGCCGGATTACTCGCGGATCTGGCCGGCGTCGTTGCGTCGGTAATTCTTTGCCGCGCAGTCTTGTGAAGGCGGGGCCCATTTTTACCTCGCCAGCCGCCACGCCGAGTCCGTATCGTCCGCTGTTCCAGAATGATTCAGCGTGACTACCTCATCATCGGCGCCGGCATCGGCGGTGGCAGCGTTTGCGAAAGCATTCGTAAATTCGACAAACGCGGAAGCGTTACACTGATTGGTTCAGAAACGTTTCACCCCTACAAGCGGTGGATGCTGTCGAAAAGCTTCCTGCGCGACAAGACGCCGCCGATGAAGAAATTGCCGCACGTAGAAGCGGGCTGGTACGATTCGCACAAGATCGAGACGCGTTTCGGCGCCGTTGTCACGCAGGTGAACATCGACCGTCGGCTCGCGGTGCTCGGGAACGGCGAGACGATCGAGTTCAACAAAGCATGCCTCGCGATGGGGAGCCGTCCAGTGCGTCCACCGGTCGCTGGGGTAGGGCTCGGAAATGTGATCTACCTGCGCACGGTTCGCGATGCGCTCGCCTTGCGCGAAATGGCTTCGCTCGAAAAAGGGATCGTCGTGGTGGGCGGAGGTCTACTCGCGTGCGAGACCGCCGCGAGCCTGCGCCAGATGAAATTCAAGGTCAGCATCATGCATCGCAATGCTTACCTGCTGAATCGTTACCTCGACCCGCAAACCGGCGCGTGGTTGACCGGTTTTTTCGAAAAACAAGGCGTCACGCTGCTGCTCGGACAAAGCCTGAACGGCTTCGAAGGCAAAACTGTTTTGCGCAATATTCAGACCAAAAGCGGCGATCGCGTCGCCGCTGGTGTCGCGGTCGTGGCCTGCGGATCGGAACCGAATCTGGAGCTCGTGCGCAACACGCCTCTCTCCGGACCGCACGGCTCGCCGGTGAGCGAATACCTGGAGACGGAGGAGAAAGGGATTTACGCGATCGGCGATCTCGCGTTTTACCCGGATCGCCTGATGGGCGGTGTTCGCCGCCAAACGCATTGGGATAATGCGCGCGAGCAGGGGCTCGTCGCGGGCGCGAACATGACCGGGAAGAAGCGGATTCGCTACGA